>JANLZT010000222.1:0-19372 GCA_031366465.1 Betaproteobacteria bacterium
GTCGGCCTGGCCGGCCGGTTGGACCACAAACCAGCGCAGCTCTCGGGCGGCGAGCGTCAGCGGGTGGCGATCGCGCGTGCGCTGGTCACCCGGCCGGCCTGTGTGCTGGCCGATGAACCCACCGGCAACCTGGACCGGGGCAGCGCGGACACGGTGTTCGAGCTGATGCTGACGCTGGCGCATGACCGGGGCACAGCCTTTGTGCTGGTCACGCACGACGCGGCGTTGGCATCCCGCTGCCAGCGCGTACTGCGGCTGGACCGGGGCCGGCTGGCGGACTGAGGTCCGGCCGGCTGCCAGCCGGCGCTGTTGCCCGATGCGCGCTGTGGCCGCGCGCCGGTGGTCCGCTTCAGGTGCGCGGTGGAGTTGCGCGCTTCAGGCGCGCGGCTCACCCGCCTGGTTGACGGTCACGGTGCTGCCGGGTTCATTGGCCATCTGAACCCGGTGCGTCTTGCCGCGGAAGTTGTAGGTCACATCCCAGTAATCGGGCTTGGCCGACGCGGGGGTGGTGGTGCAGCGTTTCACGCCCTGGGTCTGGGCCGGCTGGTTGCCGTAGTTCTTGCCGATCTGTGATCCGACCACCGCGCCGCCCAGTGCGCCCAGCACCGTGGCCACGTCGCGGCCGCCGCCGCCGCCGACCTGGTGGCCCAGGATGCCGCCGAGCACTGCGCCGCCAATGCCGCCGGGAACGGCGTTGTTGGTCTGGGCCTGCGGCACCTGCTGCTGCTCGATCCAGCAACGCTGTTCGGGCTTGCTGCCCACCACCGCACGCACCGAGCTCACATTGGCCTGGTACAGCCGCTCGTTGCCACGACGTTGCGCGTCATACACCGGCAGCGGTGCCGGCGCATAGCGGTCGTCGCTGATGCGGTCGCTGCCGCCGACCGTGCGCACCGACGAGATACGGTCGTTCAGGCCCATGCGGGACAAGGACGGGTAGTTGCCCGGCCGCAGCACCGTGCAACGACCACCAAAGCTGGGTGCGTCGCAGACCTCCCAACCCTCGCCCTGCACGACCACCGACGAGGCGCGGTCGTTGAAACCGCCGCGCTGGAAGTTGCCGACCTCGCCCTGGGTGGTGAAAGTGCGGCCGCCATAGTTTTCGTTTTCGTAAAAGGTGATCATCGGCACGCCCTTGCCGGCACGCGCCTGGGCGTGGGCGGCTTCGTGCATGCGCTCCTTATCGGTTTGCGGCGCATAGCGCGCAGCGGGCACCCCCTCGTTGCGGGCCATCATGCGCACCGACGAGACACGGTCGTTCAGGCCCATCTGGCTCAGTGACGGGTAGCGGCCCGGCTGAAGCACCCGGCACTGGCCGCTGAAACCGGCGTTCTCGCAGATTTCCCAGTTGTCGCGCTGCACCACCACCGAAGACGCGCGGTCGTTGAAGCCGTTGTTGGCAAAGTTTTCCACGGCGCCGCGCGTGGTGAACTCGCGGCCGCCGTAGTTGTCGTGTTCGTAGAACGTGATCTGGGCTGCGGCATGGCCTGCCAGGGTCAGCACGGCAGTAGCCATCACGGTTTTCAGCATTTTGTTCATATTTGACTCCAAGAGGGTCAGTCGAGATGGGTGCAGTGTGCGCACGCCGGTTGCCGCTGCCCAGCGGTGCAGGCCGGTACTTGGTGTGGGTGGTTTCCTACACCGGTGGCAGGTCGCGGCCTTTGATGGCCGTCCGGCGCGGTGGCTGCGCCTGCACTGCCGGCCCGGTGCGTGGAGGGCCCGACAGGCTGCCGCGGACAGGCGCCGGTGGGTGCCCCCGTGCAGCGGCCAGGGCAATTACCATGGTGCCTTGCTGCAGCGGCCCGTCCTGGGCCCAAGCCGCAGCATTTCACCAGGATGGCCCGCATGAGCTCGCTCGACCTTTACCGCCAAAAGCTGCGCAGCGCCGAGGAGGCCGTTCGACTGGTTCAAAACGGTCAAGCCATCATCGTGCCCACCGGCGTCGGCGAGCCGCCCGCGCTACTGACCGCGTTGTCCGAGCGCCGGCGTGAGCTGCACGGCGTGCGGGTGCTGCAGATCCTGGCAATGCGCAAGTACGGCTACCTCGACCCCGAGACGGTCGAGCACATCCGGCATGTGGCGTTTTTTTATGGCGGCGCCACCCGCGCCGGTGGCCAGGCCGGCTGGATCGACTTTTTGCCCAACTATTTTTCCGAGATCCCGGCGCAGATCCAGCGCGGCCAGATCCCGGCCGATGTGGTGTTCAGCATGGCCTCGCCGATGGACGCACATGGCTACTTTGCGCTCAGTCTGGCGGCCGACTACACCATGGCCGCGGTGGCCAAGGCCCGCACGGTCGTGCTGGAGGTCAACCCCAACGTGCCGTTTGCCGGCGGCCACTGCCATGTGCACCTCTCGCAGGTGACCGCGCTGGTCGAGCGCAGCGAGCCGGTGCTGGAGGTCGGCTTGCCCAGCATCGGCCCGGTGCAGCAGGCCATCGGCAAATTCGTTGCCGACCTGATCGACGATGGTTCGACCTTGCAGATCGGCTATGGCGGCATCCCGGACGCGGTAGTGATGCAGTTGTCGGGCAAACACGACTTGGGCATCCACACCGAGATGATCGGCGATGGCATCTTGTCGCTGATTGAATGCGGCGCCGTCACCAACCGGCGCAAGAACCACCATCCCGGCAAGGTACTGGCCACTTTTGCGCTGGGGTCGGTCAAGCTGTACCGGTTCATGGACCGCAACCCGGCGCTGGAGATGCACCCAGTCAACATCACCAACGACCCGGCGCTGGCCGGCCGCAATGACAAGCTGGTGGCGATCAATGCCACGCTGCAGATCGACCTGCTGGGCCAGTGCGGCTCGGAGAGCCTGGGCTCGCTGCCGTACTCCGGCACTGGCGGGCAGTCCGACTTTGTGCGGGCCGCAAACCGTTCGAACGGCGGCAAAGCCTTCATCGTGCTGCCGTCCACCGCCAAGGGTGATGCGATCTCGCGCATCGTGCCGGTGCTGTCACCGGGCACACACGTCAGCACCAGCAAGAACGACATCGACCATGTCGTCACCGAGTACGGCGTGGCGCAGCTGCGGGGCAAACCGGCCAAGCAGCGGGCGCTGGCGCTGATCGCGATTGCGCACCCGGACTTTCGCGCCGAGTTGCGCGAGCAGGCGCGGCGTATCCAGTTGCTGTGAGGCGCCCGGGCTATCAGCGCGGCACGATCACCGCGCCGCTCAGCTTTTCTTGCGCCTCCACCAGCGACGGTACGTAGCGCGTGCCGTAACCCAGCGCGCTGGCCAGCGCCAGGGACTGGTGCACCGCCTCGCCCATGACGGTGGGCACGGCCAGGTTTTCGGCCATGTGGGTGTAGTAGCGGATGTCCTTGCGGGCGTTGTCCAGCTCGAACTTCAGCCCGTCCAGCTCGCCGTCCAGTGTCTTGGCCATGGCCTGGAACAGGCCGGAATTGACAGCGCCCTTGCTGACCAGCGCCACCAGCTGCCGAAGGTCCACCCCCGCCCGCTGGCCCACCGCAAAAGCCTCGGCCGTGGCGGTGCAGATGGCCTGGGCGATGAAGTTGTTGAGCAGCTTGATGACATGGCCGGCACCCGGGCCGCCGACGTGGAACACGTTTTCCGCAAAGCCGTGCAGCAGCGGCTCAAGCCGGGCAAACACCGCCGCATCGGCGCCCACCATCACGTTGAGCTTGCCGGCTTCGGCCTCGACCGGCGTGCGGGCCAGCGGCGCGTCCACCAGCAGCACACCGGCAGCGGCGCAGTCTGCGCGCAGCCGGGTGGTGGAGTCGGGCTCGCTGGTAGAGCAATCGACGATCACCAGCGCCGGCCGTGATGGGTTGGCGGCCTGGGCCGCGGCAGCGCCCGCCAGCAGGCCGTCCGGCCCGGCGATCACTGCCTCGACCTGGGGCGAGCCGGTGACGCAGATGAACACCACCTCGCAGGCGGCGGCCAACGCGGCGGGCGATCCGGCACGCACGGCGCCTGCTGCCAGCAGGTCGGCCACCCGGTCGGTGTTGCGGTGCACCGTCAGGTGCAGGCCGTGGCCGTGGGCCAGCAGGTTTTTGGCCATGCCGTGCCCCATGAGGCCGGAGGCGCCGATGAATCCGAGAGTGCTCATGGGGATGCGGGCAGGCAGTTGAGGTGCCGGCGATGTTCGCACGCAGCTGCGCCAGGGTCGGCGCTGTTCTGCACTACATGACCCGCCCGAACCAGGCCACGCTCAGGCCCGCTGCCAGCGCCGCCAGCAGCGCGCCGGCCAGCGCAAAAAACGCGGTGACCTCGGTCTCCTTGGTCTCGACCACCAGCCGGCTGCTCAGGCCCTGGTAAACCTGCTTCAGGTCTTCAGCCGTACCGGCGTAGAAGTAGTTGGCGCGGGTCGCACTGGCGATGGCCTTGAGCGTGTCCTCGTCCAGCCGCACCCGCATGCTCCAGCCTTCGAAGCCGATGATCTCGCCGTTTTTGGTGCCGACGCCCACGGTGTAGACCTTGACGCCACGCTCGGCGGCCATCTTGGCGGCCTCCATCGGGTCGGGTCCGGTGGTGCGCTGTCCGTCGGTCAGCAAGATCACTGCGGCCGAGCTGTAGCTGCCGGGCTCGACCGGTGTGAAGGGCTTTTTCTCCTTCTTGTCGCCGGGTGCGGGCGGCATGGCTTTCTGGCCGGTGATCTGGCTCAGGTCTATGCCCTCGTCCGGGAACAGCGTGGCCAGCGACAGCACCAGGCCCGAGCCGATAGCGGTGCCGCGCTGCAACTGGAACCGGTCGATCGCGGCGACCACGTCCTCGCGGCTGAAGGTGGGCGCCTGCACTATTGCCGCGGTGCCGGCAAACGACACCACGCCGATGCGCACGTAGCGCGGCAGCCCGGCCACAAAGGTCTTGGCGGCCTCTTGCGCGGCCACCAGCCGGTTGGGTGCGACATCGGTGGCGCGCATGCTGCCCGACACATCCATCGCCAGCACGATGGTCTCTTGCTGCGACGGCAGCTTGATACGGGCGGTGGGCCGGGCACTGGCCAGTAACAGCACCGCCAGAGCGGCCAGCAGCAGCGCAGGCGGCAGGTGGCGGCGCCAGCCCGGGCCGCTGCCCAGGGCCTGGCGCACCAGCGCCACGCTGGCCAGACGCACGGTATTTTTCTTGCGCCGCGCCAGCAGCCACAGGTAGGCCGCGACCAGCGCGGGCAGCAGCAGCAAGGTCCACAGGGCGTCGGGCCACAGCAGGTTCATCGGGGGGTGCTCGGCGTGAAGGGCGGGTGGGCAAGCGTTACAGGGGCGGGACAGGGGCGTGTCGGGTGCGGTGTAGGGTGCGGTGTAGGGTGCGGTGTCAGGTGCGGCGGCATGGGCGTGGGTTCGGGCGCGCGCTTGGGCGTGTCGGCAGGTCTCTCAGGCCGCGGCCGGCTGCCGCAGTGCAGCCGGCAGGCGGTGGCCCAGCGCGGCGCGGGCGCGCTGTCGGCGCAGCGCCACGCAGCGCAGCACAGCGTCCAGCAGGTCGTCGCCGGTGGCCAGCTCCAGGGTATCGACGCCGGCCTGGGTCAGCTGCTCGCGCAGCCGGGATTCATGCTGCGCGGCCAGGGCCTCGAAGCGCTGGCGGAAGCCTGCGTCCTGGGTGTCGATCTGCAGTTGCTCGCCGGTCTCGGCGTCTTCTACCGTCAGCAGGCCGATGTCGGGCAGGGCCAGCTCCAGCGGGTCGAACACCCGCACCGCCAGCAGCTCGTGGCGGCGTGCCAGCCGGCCCAGCGCGCTGCCCCAGCCAGGCGCGCTGATGAAGTCGCTGAGCACAAACACCAGCGCGCGGCGGCGCAGCAGCGCGCCGGCCTGGCCCAGCAGGTCGGCCAGCCGGGTCTCGACCGGTGCCGCGTTGCCGCGTGCCGGCGGCAGCGGCAGTGCGGGCTGGCGCAGCCGCGACAGGATTTGCAGCACCTGGCTGCGGCCGGCACCGGGGGGCACCACTGCCAGCGGCCGGGCACTGCCGGGCCGGTACAGGATCGCGCCCACCCGGTTGCCATGGCGGGTGAGCAACCTGGCCAGCGTGGCCACCAGGCCCTCGCTGATGGCCCGCTTGGTGGTGGCGTCCGAGCCAAAGTCAACGCTGCCCGACAGATCGACCAGGAACCAGGCAGTCAGCTCACGGTCCTCGGTGTACTGGCGCACATGGGGCACTTGCAGCCGGGCGGTGACGTTCCAGTCGATGTGGCGCACATCATCGGCATGCTGGTATTCGCGCAGATCGGCCAGGTCCAGCCCGGCGCCGCGCCACAGCGTGCGGTAGTCGCCCTGCAGCAGGCCGTCCAGCCGGCGCAGCACCGTCCACTCCAGGCGCGACAGCAGATGGTCGGGAGACTCGCTCATGACCATGCTTGGCTCCCTCCCCCTTCAAGGGGGAGGGTTGGGGTGGGGGTGGCATCGGCGTCATGCACATCAAGCCCCACCCGCCGCATGCTGCATCGGCTTGTCGGGCAGCGGCAGCCGGGCCATCACCTTGGCGATCAGCGCGTCGGCGGTCAGCCCCTCGGCCAGCGCCTCGTAGCTGAGCACCAGGCGATGCCGCAGGGTGTCGGCGGCCAGGTCGCCCAGGTCCTCGGGCAGCACATAGGTGCGCCCGCGCATGAAAGCCAGCGCCCGCGAGGCCTCGATCAGCGCGATGCTGGCGCGCGGGCTGGCGCCGTAGCTCAGGTATTTGCCCAGCTCGGCCAGGCCGTGGCGCTCGGGCCGGCGGGTGGCGCCCACCAGCTTGACGGCGTACTGGATCAGGCTGGGATCGACGTACACCTCGCGGCAGGCGCGTTGCAGCTCGGCCAGTTGATCGGCGCTGGCGACTGGGGCGGCCGTGATCAGCGGGCCGATCACCCGCTCGACGATCACGAACTCTTCCTCGTCGCTGGGGTAGTCCACCAGCACCTTCATCATGAAGCGGTCGACTTGCGCCTCGGGCAGCGGGTAGGTGCCCTCGGTCTCGATCGGGTTCTGGGTGGCCATCACGATGAAGGGCAGCGGCACCTTGTGGGATTCACCGGCAATCGTCACCTGCCGCTCCTGCATCACCTCCAGCAGCGCGCTCTGCACCTTGGCCGGTGCGCGGTTGATCTCGTCGGCCAGCAGCAGGTTGGCAAACACCGGGCCCAGCGTGGTGCCGAACTCGCCGGTTTTTTGGTTGTAGATGCGGGTGCCCACCAGGTCGGCCGGCACCAGGTCGGGCGTGAACTGGATGCGCTTGTAGCTGCCGCGCAGGGTGGCGGCCAGCGTGCGCACGGTCAAGGTCTTGGCCAGGCCCGGCACCCCTTCGACCAGCAGATGGCCCTGCGCCAGCAGCGCCACCATCACCCGCTCCAGGAAGCGGTCCTGGCCGACCACCACCCGTTTGACCTCGTAAAGGATGCGCTCCAGCAACTGGGCGGAGTCGGCGGGCACTTGGGGCAGCTTGTTCATGCGGATTGGGTTGTGCTGAGAGGGTTAGAAGGGCGGCATGCCGACGGCGGCGGCAGCGTTTTCGATCGGCACCGCAAAGCCGATGCCGATGAAGGTGCGCTGCTGGTTGGGGTTCATGATGGCCGCGACGATGCCCACCACATGGCCGTCCAGCGTGACCAGCGGCCCGCCCGAGTTGCCCGGGTTGGCGGCGGCATCGAACTGGATCAGGTTGGTGAGAAGCCGCTCACCCTCGGGCGAGCGGAACTCGCGCTTCAGGCCCGAGACCACGCCCTGCGAGGCTGACGGCCCGATGCCAAAAGGGAAGCCCACCGCCAGCACCGCCTCGCCGGGTTGCAGCCCGGCGGTGCTGCGCAGCGTGGCGGCTTGCAGGTCATCGGGGATGGTGTGGGCCTGCAGCACCGCCAGGTCGTTCTCGGGCTGGCGGCTGACCACCGTGGCCTCGCTCTGGCTGCCGTCGAAGAAGGTCAGGGTGATGCGCTGGGCGCCTTCAATTACATGCAGGCTGGTCAGGATCAGGCCTTTGTCGACGATCACCACCCCGGTGCCCACGCTGCGGTTGTGGTCGGGATCGGCCGGGCCGGGGGCCGGGCCGGGCCGGGCTGGGGCGCCGCGCGGCGAGGCGGCGGCGGCTTCGTCAGCCACTTGTCCCACCACCCGCACCAGCGACGGCAGGATCGCCTGGTAGGCCGCCACGCCCGGCGCATCCAGCGGCTGCTTGTTGATCGACTCGCGCAATGCTGCGTCGATCTGCTCGATGGTCAGTGGGTGCTGCACCCGGGCGGTCCAGGCCGGCCAGCCGGCCACCACCAGGCCGGCCAGCAGCGCCAGCACGGCCAGACCCTGGCGGTGCCGGTGCAGGCGCTGGCGCAGGCGACGGCGCAGGCCAACTGGGGCGTCCAGGGCGGTTGGCGGCGGCGGGGGCGCGCCGATCTCAGGCCCGCTGGCGGCTGCGACAGCCGCAGGGCCGACCGCTGCCACCGCCGGTGCGGCCACTCGCTGCGGGGATCGGCTGTAAAGCGATGTGCGCACCATCGTCAGCGGCTCCGGCAACCGGCTGGGGGCTGCCCGCGGTCACGGTATCACGGCCCAGGCCGGGTTGCAGCCCGGTGCGGCCCTGGCCTGCGCGGCCCGGCCCGGCGTCCGCACGACAGCATCGCGGCATCATTGAAGCAAGCGCTGAATCGATACCCACTGCCACCTGGACGCTTCCCCCTGATGGTTCAAGTGCTTGGGAATTTAGGCCCGAGCCGATCCCAAGAATTCGTTCACGGCTGCCATTTCGGTCTCGAAGATTGGCCACAGTTCGGCCAGGGTTTTGATCGCGCCGGCCTGGCCCGCCTGTTCCAGCGCCGCGCACAGCTCGCCCAGAGCCAGCGCACCGACCGCGCGGGCCGATGACTTCAGGCGATGGGCCACGGACTCGACCACCGCTGTCTGACGAGCCTGGCAGGCCGCACGCATCTGCAATGCAGCCTCGCCCGCACTGACGCGGAAGTCCCGCAAGAACTCGTCGATGACCTGCGGCTCGTCCCCCACCAGGGCCTTGAGCACGCTGACATCGAGTGCCAGCGCAGGTGCAGCCGTCATTGACGCGGGTGATCTCAGATTCGGTGTGGGCCTGGCTGCATCCGGCAGCCATTTGTGCAGCATGGCGTTCAGGACCGCAAGCTGCACCGGCTTGGTCATGTAGTCGTCCATGCCGAGGTCGCGGCAGTGTTTGGCTTCGCTCGCCAGGGCATTGGCGGTCAAGGCGACGATGGGCCTGCGCGGCGCGCCCGCTTCGGCCGCGCGGATGGCAACAGTCAGCTCGTAGCCATCCATCTGCGGCATGTGCAAGTCGGTGAGCAACAAGGCGTAGTCGCCACGCTGCCAGCGTTCCAGCGCTTCGCGGCCCGTGTTCGCGATGTCTGCCTTGAAGCCCAGCAGCGCGAGCTGTCTGCACATCACCTCCTGGTTGACTTCG
This sequence comes from Betaproteobacteria bacterium, assembly GCA_031366465.1. GTDB lineage: Bacteria > Pseudomonadota > Gammaproteobacteria > Burkholderiales > Burkholderiaceae_C > Pseudaquabacterium. The sequence goes on from JANLZT010000222.1 coordinate 9,349, forward strand.
TTGTCTTCGGCCACCAGGATCAGCCGGCCCTTTGCGCTGGCTTCCTGCATCGACAGCGGCGCGGGCGTTGTGTCCGCGATCAAGGACGGCTCCTCCAGAGCATCCGCCGTGATGCGCCCTGCGGCCAGGGCCACCGCTTTGACAAAGACACTGCGGTGCAGCGCATCGCCGGCCAGGCTGACAAGATCGTCCGCCTGGATCCGTGGCCCTCGGTGCCGCCCGCGCTCGATGACAACAAAGTGGGCCTCCAGGTTCGGCCGGGAACGGCACAGGGCACGCAATTCGGCCAGCGCCTCGTCGACGCCAGCGATGACACCTATCCATGGGCCCGGTGGAGCGTTGCCGAACCAAGTCCGGGCCGCCGCCAGGTCCGCCGCCCGATGCACCGCCGCGCCGCTGTGCTTGAGGTACACAGCCAGGTCGTCGGCCGGCCCCGGCGCGCCACCCAGCACCAGGCAGCACAGCCCGGCAAGTTCGCAGGCCTCGACCTCAACGTCGGCCTCACGGTCAGGCCCGGCGGGCAACGGTGCAACAGGCAGGCGCACAGTGAAGGTGGAGCCTCGGCCAGGCTCGCTGTGCACGCCGATCTCGCCGCCCATCAACTCGACCAGGCGATGCGAGATGCTCAAGCCCAGCCCTGTGCCGCCAAAACGCCGGGTGGTGCTGGCATCGGCTTGGGTGAAGGGCGTGAACAGCCGCGCCAGCGTCGCTTGGTCCATGCCGATGCCGTTGTCGGCCACGCTGAACTCCAGCACCACTTGCCGCGATCTGCTCTCGACCAAGCGGGCACGTACGGTGACCCGACCCGTTCGCTCCTCAGCACTGCTGAACTTGATGGCGTTGCCGGCCAGATTGAGCAGCACCTGGCGCAGCCGTGCCGCATCACCGAGAAGCTGCCGGGGCATGGCAGGGTCGGTGAACAGCGTCAACGCCACGCCCTTCTTGTTGGCCAGGGGGTCGAGGGTGTCGCACACACCTTCCACCACAGCGGCAACATCCATGGGTTCGCTGTCGACATCGAACTGGCCGGCTTCGATCTTGGAGAAATCCAGCACGTCGTCGACGATCGCCAGCAGGGCATAGGCCGACGCGCGTATGGTCTTGACGATCTCCGCCTGTGCCCTCTTGAGGTGGCTTTGCTCAAGCACGTCGATCATGCCGACCACGCCGTTCATCGGCGTGCGTATCTCATGGCTCATCGTGGCCAGGAACGCGGACTTGGCGCGGTTGGCCGCTTCGGCGGCGTCCTTGGCCGCGACCAGCGCATCTTCGGCTTGCTTGCGAACGGAGATGTCGGTGTAGGTTGTCAGCATGCTGCCATCGGGCAGTGGCACGCCATGGACTGCAACCGCGCTGCCGTTGGGCCGCACACGCTCGAATCGGTGCGGCTTCGGGTCGCGCGCCAGCGCCATCCGCGCGGCGACCAGCGTGGGTGCATCGCCGGCGCCGTAGTCGCCGCGCTCGGCGTTGTAGCGGAAGACGTTCTCGAGTGAGGCACCCTGGTGGAACACCCGGGCTGGCAAGTCGAGCAGCGCCAGGCAGGCTTGGTTGGCCACGGTCACGACGAGGTTCTTGTCAACCAGCGAAACGCCTGTCGGCAGCACTTCAAGCAGAGACTGCAGGTATGTCGCGTGTTCCCGGTTTCTGATTTCACTTGCGCTCAGCGCGGTCAGCAATGCCGACTTGGCCCGGGTGGCCTGCTCGGCATCATCACGCGCCCGGGACAGCGCGTCGAACGCACGCTGCTGCGCGGCCTTGGCACGCTCGCGCTCAGTCACGATCACCGCGATGCACAGCGAGGTCAGCACCACCACGCCAAGGAACAACTCGAGCATCAGCAGCGACTCGTTGCGCGGGCCGACCTTGAACGGGCCGGCGCCGTGGATCGTGCCCCACACGGCCCATGCCGCGATGAGCACGACAGCGGCCGTCGCGCCGCGCGCTCCGAAACGCATGGCCGGCCAGACCAGGAACGGGATGATGATGAAGGTCAGCGGCTTGTCGCTGAACGGCAAGGTGTTGTGGACAAAAACGTAGGCCGTCGCGGCCATCAGCAGACTCAGGCAGCACGCCGCCTCCAGCCACAGGCTGCGCTGCAGGGAGAGGGTCGTGCGATGCCAGACCAGCAGCAACGGCGCCATGACGAACACGCCCGCAGTGTCGCCCAGCCACCAGGTCAACCACACCTGCGCGTAGGCCGACCACGGCGCGAAACCGGCCCAACACAGCGTCGTCACCCCGATGGTGGCGCTGACCAGGCAACTCGCCGCGCCACCCAGCGCCAGCAACGCGCACACCTCACGAACGCGCTCCAGCCGGCCGTGCTGGATGCCGCAGCGCAAAAGCAACTGCGCGCCGAGCAGCGCCGCCGCACTTGCACCGGCGCCGAAGATCGCCGATGTCGCGATGTCGGTTGCGAAGCCCATCGGGCTGCCGACAAAATCCCACAGGTTGGCCGCGAACGAACCCAGCCAAATGCCCGGCCAGACCCGCCACCCGCACAGCAGCAGCGTCGCAAGCGCGATGCCCGAGGGCGGCCAAACGGGGGTGACGTGGCCGCCGGGAATGGCCAGCAACAAGCCCAGCCGCGCCGATACGAAATACGCCACCGCGAGGGCGACGATCAAGGCCCATGCGGGCCAGCGGGCAAATCCGGTTTCGGTGGCCGCACCGGCGGGCAACGCGGGTTTCGGAATGGCAATGTCGGTCATGTCTGAGATTCGCTGTTTGAAGGCCCTGCCGACGAGCGCCTCACCCGCCCAAGCAGCGGGCCACCTTCTTCAGCAGGATGTCGCGATCAAATGGTTTGACGACGAAATCGGCGGCACCGGCACCGAGGCTGTCGACGATCACTTGCTTCTCGCTCTGCCCGGTGAGCATGATCACCGGGATGGCGGCGTAGGTCTCGGCGGCCTTGAGGCGGCGCGTGACCTCGATGCCGTCGATGTCGGGCAGATGGACGTCCATCAGGATCAGGTCGGGCCGGCGCGCGCGCAGCAGACCCAGCGCCTGCGTGGCGCTGGCGACGCACGCGACGTCATAGTGGGCCGCGACCAGCACGCGCAGCAGCAGCTTGCGTTGGAACTCGTCGTCGTCTACCACCAGCAGTTGCGGGCGCAGCCGCTTGGCCTGCTCGGCCAATGCGCGGGCCGCCTGCAACGGAACGGCGAGTTCCGTCTTCAGCGCACCAATCCACTGCTGCATCGGCTGCAAGGCCTGGGCCGCCTGCTGCAACGGCGGCAGCACGGCTTCATTGTTCATGCGCCCGATCTCCTGCGTTACCTGACCGGGTTTGCGCACCAGCACCGCGCCGTCCAGGCCAGTCTCGAGGATGCGGTGCGAGAGATCATCGAGTGCTGTGCCCACCTTCGTCTGCGCTTGCTGCAGCGTGAGATGCGCCCGTTCGGTATGCGCTTGGCCGAGCGCGAGCTGGCGCTCCAGCTGTGTCTCCAGCTCGGCGATGCGCCGCGCCTGCGCTGCAAGCTGCGCCAGCGCTGTCGCCGCCTGGTGGCTGTCCAAAGTACGTAGCGCCAGGCGCACCGCCATCGGCAACCGCGGTGCATCGTGCGTCAACGGCCAGAACAGCACGTAGTCGTCGAAGTAGTCTTTCCGGCACAGCTCGTAGGCGCGACGCAGGTCGTCCTTGGCGCACAGCAACAGAGTTCGATGTGGCAGCGCATTGACCAGACTGCTCTGGCGGTAAAGCCCGAGGCAGCAGCGCTCAGCGTCCGCCAGCGTCTTGAACGCCAGCACCAGCACCTGTGGCCGGTGGCGCTCGAAGTCCGCTGCGAAACGCTCGGGCCCCACGGATGTTTCCACCTGTGGGTACTCGTCGTGCAGCAGCTGGCGCACCAAATCGGCATCGCTGCCGACGTCGGTGACCACCAGTATCCGGGCTTCGATCTTGGACATCACAGGTCCTGGAGGTGCGGCCGCCACGGCGCGGTCAATGGCGCCGAGCGCCATGCTCGAGATGCCGTTCGATCAACCGCCGCAGGGCTACTTCAGCCTCGCTCCAGGGCCATACGTCGCAGCATGGGTCGGTCAATGATCTGACAGCGTCGTCGAACGCCAGCACCGACAGCGACGGCGCGGCGCGCGCCAGATGCCGAATCAATGACTGTCCTGCGACACCATCCATCGCATAGTCCAAGACCAGCAGGTCGGCGCGGGCGCGGGCCAGACGCCGCATCACGTCCAGCGCGCTGCCGATGGTCTCGATTCGGCTGGTCGGCACGAGGCGCCGGATCAACTCCTGCAGCCGTTCGCGCCGCGCGCCTTGCGCGACCAGCAACAGCAGGCTCAGTGCAGCAGGAGCGCCGGGGATTGGCGCATCCATGGCGCCGGAATTGTTTTGCACAGGGGGTGGCACGCGATGCTCCCGCCGGATGCCGCGCCCCACGGGCGCCGGTACGCATTGCCGGTGTCGTGCACTCTAGGCAGCGGCCCAGGTCCGGTCTGCGGGGAGTTCTTGGTGCGCTCTGGCCGGCGGTCGTGCCGATTCCACGCGCAAGGCTACGGCTCCTCGGCGTCGATCAAGCCGGTGCGGATGGCCAAGCGCACCAGCGCCGGCACGTTGGCCACGCCGAGCTTGGCCATCAGCCGGCTGCGGTAGGAATCGACGGTCTTGGGCGACAGGTGCAGCACAGAAGCAATCTCTGAACTCGATTGGCCGCGCACCACCAGCACGACAATCTGGCGCTCGCGGACCGACAGCGAATCGAGAGCCGAGTCGCCGTCGCGTGCCGTCAGCCCCTGCACCGCGAGATCGGCGACATCGCCGCCCAGGTAGCGCCGGCCCTGCAGCACGCTGTCGATCGCGCCCATCAGTTCAGCCGCCGAGGCACCCTTCAACACATAGCCCGAGGCGCCCAGGCGCAGCGCCTCGGCCACATGGCGCGGCTGTGCCGACATCGTCAGCACGATCGTGCGCGTCGTCAACCTGCGGCGCTGCACTTGCGTCAGCAACTCGAAACCCGAACGCTGGCCCAGCTGCAGGTCGAGCAGCAGCACGGCTGGTGCAAGTTGCTGGATATCCGCAAGGGCCTGGGTCGGATCGGCCGACTCACCGACGACGTGGTGACCACCGGCATGAAGAACGGCACGCAGGCCGTCACGCATCATCGCGTGGTCGTCGACCAGGTAGACAGTTGTCATGGCCCGCGTGCCTCCCAGCGCAGCGCCACTTGGGTGCCGCCGGCAGGGCCCATGCCGACGGCGAAGCGAGCGCCGACGGCGATGGCCCGTTCGCGCATCCCGACGATGCCCAGATGACCCGCCCGGCCATCGACCATCGGTGCCGGGATACCAACTCCGTCGTCGATCACGTCGAGGCTGAGTGAAGTGTCGCCGCCGCCGAGCAGCACTCGGATCAGCGACGCGCCGGCATGCTTGCGCGCATTCGCGATCGCTTCGCGTGCCACCATGAACGCGCAGTACTCCAGGTTGGCTGGCCAGCGTCGGCCCAACGCGTCGTCAGCCACTTCGAGCAGCACATCGACGCCGGCAGCCGTGACGGCGCGCGCGCCGATCTCATTGTCGAGCGCTGCCATGAGCCCTTGATCGTCAAGCAGCGGTGGGCGAAGGTCGACCAGTACCTGGCGCACCTCGCGCACGGCCTGGTCCAGCAACATGGCGATCCGGCTGCCCTGCTCCTTCAAGGCGTCGGGCATGGTCGCGCCGTGGATCGCCATGCAGGCATCGAGGTTCAGCCGGGCCGCGGCCAGTGTTTGTCCCAAGTGATCGTGCAAGGTTTGCGCAACCCGCTGCGTCGTCGTCTTTTCCTGAGCCAGCAGGCGATGTGCCAGATCGGACAGTTCGAGCTGGTAGGTCAGCAGGGCCTGCTCCGACTCGCGCCGGGCGGTGATGTCGCGCACCACGGCAACGAAGCGCTGGTCGTCCAACAGGCGCGCGCTGGCCTCGGCGAAAAATCGGCTGCCGTCCTTGCGCAAGAACTCCCATTCAGCCAGGTGCGGCTGGCCGGCCATCACCCGGTCCACCACATCGCCGACACGCTGGCGCTCGGCGTCGGCCACCAGTTCGCCAGCGGGCAGCCGCAGCAACTCGTCGCGGCGGTAACCCAGCATCGCCAGCATCTGCGCGTTGGCATCGAGCAGGTTTTGCTGATGGTCGATCAACAGTACGCCGTCGGCCAGTTGCTCAAACAAGCTGCGCTGGTAGGCCTCGGCGTCGCGCAGGCCTTGTTCGGCCCGTTGGCGGTCGGTGCTGTCGAAGGTGGTGCCGGCCATGTAGGTGGCGCGGCCATCGGCGCCCCACACCGCCTGGCCCCGGGTGTGAAACCAACGCCACTCGCCGCTGGCATGGCGGGCACGAAACTCGAAGTCGTAGGGCAGTCGCCGCACCAGATGCGCTCGCAGGGCCTGGCGCCAGCGCGGCAGGTCCTCGGCGTGCAGCAGGGCCGCGAAGCGTGCCACCACCTCCTGTGCCGGGGGCGGCTCGAAGCCCAGTTCCTGCCAGAACGGGGCCGGATAGGTCACCCGGCCGGCGGCCATGTCCCAGTCCCACACCTGGCCATGCGTGGCGGCCAGGCGGTAGCGCGTTTCGCTCAGGCGCAGCGCCTGCTCGGTTTGTTTGCGCTTGGTGATGTCGGTGAAGTAGATCGACAGGCCGTCGGGCGAAGGGTAGAGCCGGCCCTCGAACCAGCGACCGCCGGACGCGTAATAGTCTTCGACCACCACTGCCTTCTGGGTGGCCATCGCCTGTTCGAACGCGCGGTGGAACGGCGAGTCGACGATTTGCGGGAACTCGGTCCAGATGTGGCGACCAAGAAGGTCTTCCTCGTTCTCGCGCCCAAGCAACTGTGCGGCACGGCGGTTGACGTAGGTGTAGCGCTGTTCGCCGTCGAGCGCGAGGAAGCCATCGTCGACACGGGCCAGCACGTCGCGCAGCAGGTCGTGGGCCGTCTGTCGTTGCCGTTCGAGCTCGCGCTGTCGGGTGACGTCGTGGGCCAGCACAAGCCGCGCGGGCTGGCCGTCGAACAACACGTCGTTCGCCGAAATCTCCACCTCGATCAGCCGGCCGTCCCTGCAGCCATGAAACCAGGTCCCGTCCTGCCGCAGGTCATGCGAGGGGTCATCGGCCATCTCCGCCAGCTTCAGCGCCAGCCGCGGGTGCTCTTCGGTCGGCCGGATGTCGGCGATCGTCATCGCCAGAAATTCATCACGGGTGTAGCCGTAGCGCGCCAGCGCCGCATCGTTGATCGCGATGAAACGCAAGGTCTCGCGGTCGAACACCCACATCGGATGCGGATTCGCCTCAAACAGCAGGCGATAGTGCTGCTCGCTGTCGCGCAGCCGACGCTGAACGGCCAGCCGTTCCGTGATGTCACGCGAAATACCAAACATGCCGACGACGCGGCCGTCGGCGTCGTGCAGGGCTCCCTTGGTCGCCAGGAAGGTGAGGCGGCCGTCGGCTGTGTCGAGCTCCTCCTCGAAGGTCTCGGGCCGGTCTTGTGCCATCACGCGCTCGTCGTTGGCGCGGAGCATCGCCGCCTGTTCGGGCGCGAAGATCGCGCTGTCGTCGCGCCCCAGCACCTGCGCGGCGGCGATGCCGGCGCCGCGCGCGGCCGCCGGGTTGTACAGCAGGTAGCGGCCCTCGCGGTCCTTGGCGAAGATGGTGTCGGGCGAGTTTTCGACGAGCGCCTGAAGCAGGCGCAGCGTGCGATCCTGCGACTGCAGCGCAGCGCGGTTGCTGGCGAAGGCCTGCTGCCGCCGGCGCATCAGCCGCAGCATCAGGCCGCCCAACAGCGCGGAGGTGACGCCGACGAAGGCCAAGCCTTCAAGTGCACCTGCGACAGCCCGTCGCGCCGGGTCGGAGATCAACCATGACGCAGTGGCGTCGAACAGGCCGAACCACAGGCTGGCGAACACCGCGTAGATGAGCACGACATGCCACACCTCCGACAGGGGGTTTGCATGGATGTCCTTGGCGTAAGGGCTCATTCGAGTCATGGCGCTGTGTCAGTTAGCTGAAACGCCGCGTTTCGGCACGCGCCCGCTGCAGGTTGCCAATTGGTCCACGGCCGGCGAGCCGCGCGGATCGCCCAGAGTTAAGTCACTCTACGCGATGTTTTGTCGCAATCCTAAAGACTCGGGGTGCGGCCCTGCCCGGCGCCTGCCTGCCATCGTCGCGGCTGCCTCGCGGCATCCTCGCGGCATCATCGGGGCATGCGCTGGATCGACACCCACTGCCACCTGGACGCGCCCGAGTTTGATGCCGACCGCACAGCGGTGCTGGCGCGGGCCCGCGCGGCGGGCGTGACCCAACTGGTGCTGCCGGCGGTGGCGGCCGACCATTTCGACGCGGTGCGCGCGCTGGCCCACCAGCACCACCTGGCCTACGCGCTGGGCATCCACCCGCTGTGGGTGGACCGCTCGCCGGAGCACGATCTGAGCCGCCTGGCCGACGCCTTGGCCCGCCACCGCGATGACCCGCGCCTGGTGGCGGTGGGCGAGATCGGCCTGGACCACTTCGTGCCCGGGCTGGACCGCAGCCGCCAGGCGCGCTTTTACCGGGCCCAATTGCAACTGGCGCGCAGCGCCGGTTTGCCGGTGATCCTGCATGTGCGGCGCTCGGCCGACGCACTGCTGGCGGGGCTGCGGCGCTGCCCGGTGGCGGGCGGCATCGCGCATGCCTTCAATGGCAGCGCGGTGCAGGCCGATCACTTCACCGGCATGGGTTTCCGGCTGGGCTTTGGCGGCACGCTGAGCTTCGAGCGCGCGCTGCAGATCCGGCGCCTGGCGGCCACGCTGCCTGAGACGGCGCTGGTGCTGGAGACCGACGCCCCCGACATCCCGCCGCACTGGCTGTACCGCAGTGCGGCCGAGCGTGCGGCCGGCGCGGCCAGCCGCAATGAGCCGGCCGAGCTGCCGCGCATCGCCAGCCACCTGGCCGGCTTGCGCGGCTGGACCAGCGCGCAGACCGCAGCCATCACCTCGGCCAATGCGCTGGCGGCCCTGCCGCGCTTGGCCGCCCTGCTTTAGCGGTTGCGCGGCGTGATCGGCGTCTCGGGCACCGGGTAGCCCGCCGCGCCAAAGGTGGCCACCACCGCCTTGTGGGTGTCAAAGTAGACCTGCCAGTAGTGGTCGGTGTGGGTGTAGGGCCGCACGCACAGCAGCGGGCCCTCGGGCGTGAACTGCATGATCTCGACATCCGGCGCCGGGCTGCTGGCCACGTTGGGGATCTGGGCGATGGCGGCCTTCAAGCGGGCGATGGCGTCCAGCGGGTCCACGCTGTTGGCCACCTTGGCGCTGCAATCGACCCGCCGCACCGGCAGCGCCGAGTAGTTCTGGATGCTGTCGCTGAAGACCTTGTTGTTGCCGACGATGGTCATCACGTTGTCGGGGGTGACGATGGTGGTGCCGAACAGGCCCACCTCGTGCACGGTGCCGGTGATGCCGCCGGCCTGCACAAAATCGCCCACCTTGAACGGCCGCAGCACCTGCATGAAAACGCCGGCCGCAAAATGCGCCAGCAGGCCGCCCCAGGCGGTGCCGATGGCCAGGCCGGCGCCGGCCAGCAGCGCCACGAACGAGGTGGTCTTGACGCCAAAGATGTCCAGGATCGCCAGTGCCAACACGATGTTGAGCACCACCCCCAGGATCGATTTGAGGTAGTTGGCCAGCGTGGCGTCGACCCGCCTACCGCGCTCCAGCACGGCGCCAAAGCCCCGCAGCATCAGGCCGATCAGCCAGCGGCCGATGATCCAGGCGGCCAGCCCGGCGACGATCTTGAGCGCGAAATCAGCGCCCTCGGTGCTGAGAAACTCGGTGATGGCATCAATATTCATGGGTCGCTCCAACGGGCTGCAAGGAAAGAGGTGGCGATGGTCTCAGAGCCGGTGGATCGTGGCGATCCCCACATCCCCCTAGTACTGCGTTTCACCAAACCGCTTACACGAAATCGCGTCTTCGTCCGCCATGCGTCGTTGCAAATCCTCGCCATAGCTACGGCTATGGCTGCGGTTTGCGCCTAGCCTGACGAACGAATCCATCGATTTCATTTG
>JANLZT010000231.1:0-1766 GCA_031366465.1 Betaproteobacteria bacterium
CGCAGGGTCTCGTCGGCGCTGGCCTTGAGCCCGGCGTCCAGGCCGTCGGGGCCGCCCACCAGCAGCGCCACATCGCGGCCGTCACCCAGCCAGAAGCGCAGGCGCTCGGCCAGTTGCAGCGTGCCCAGGCGGCTGCCGCGCTCGTCCAGCACCACCCGCCGGGCGCCCTTGGGGCAGGCGGCTTCGATGCGCTGGGCCTCGGCGGCCATCATCTGGGTCGGCGTGCGCCCGCCGCTGCGGGGCTCGGCCTTGACCGGCTGCCAGTCCAGCCGCAACTCGGGCGGGAAGCGCTTGGCATAGTCTTGGTAGGCCACGTCGGCCCAGGCCGGCGGGCGTTGGCCCACCGCCACCAGCACCAGGCGCATGCGCTCCGATCAGCGCCGGGGCGCTGCCTTCTTGGCGGCAGTGGCGGTCTTGCGCGCCGCAGCGGGCCTGGCAGAGGCGGTCTTGCCAGCCGGCCTGCCGGCTGACTTGGCTGACTTGGCTGACTTGGCTGACTTGGCCGCTGCGGTGCGGCGGTCCACCGGCTTGACGACGATGGTCTTGACCTTGGGGCCGGCTGCTGGCGGGCCGGCACGGCTGGTCTTGCCCGGCGCCGTCTTGCGCGCCACGGTCTTGGCCGCAGTCGGCGTGGCCGCCCTGGGCTTGGCTGCGGCCTGCTTGGCCGCAGCGGTCTTGGCGGCCGCTTGCTTGGCCGCCGCACGCGGACCGGGCGCGGTCTTGGCGGCGCGCGCGGTGCGTGCCGGCGCCGCGCTGCTGCCGGCCTTGGCGGCGGTGCCCTTCTTGGCGGCGGCCTTGCGCTGCGGCGCCATCGGCGCGTCGTTTTCGTCGTCGTCGCCTTCAGACGCCTTGACCAGGCCGCGTGGCGTGTCGCTGCCGATCTTCATGCGAACCGGCTTGCCGCCCCAGATCTCTTCCAGTCGGTAGTAGTCGCGGATGGCCGGCTGCATGATGTGGGCCACCACCGCACCGCAGTCGACGATGATCCACTCACCGTTGTCGCCACCCTCGGTGGCCAGTACCGGAAATCCTGCGGCGCGCACCGCCTCGCGCACGCCCGAGGCCAGGGCCTTGGTCTGGCGGTTGCTGGTGCCGGACGCGATGATCACGCGCTCGAACAGCGGCGACAGGTGCTCGGTGTTGAAGACCACGATGTCGTGGGCCTTGACGTCTTCGAGCCCATCGACGACGGCCCGTTGCAGTTTGCGAATGTCCATGCAGTGCCTGGTTGTTCAGGGGTTGGTCAGGCCGGGGCCCGGGGGGTAGAGCTGGTGCTGGTCAATATAGCGGGCCACAGGCTCACCCACCAGCGCCGATACCGGCTGCGCCGCCGCGCAGCGTTGGCGGATGTCGCTGGCCGAGATGGCCAGGGGCGGCAGGTCGAGTGCCACCCAACGACAGGCCAGGCCGGCCAATGCAGGTGGCGGCAGCGGCGCCTGGCCGGCGCGCCCGGCCACCGCCAGCGTGACGCGCGCCAGCAGCTCGCGCCAGCGCTGCCAGGTATCAAAACGGGCGAACTGGTCCTGCCCGATGATCAAGAACCACTCGGCCGGCGGCTGGCCGCTGGCGGCCCATTCGCCTTGCAGCGCCACAACGCTGTCGATGGTGTAGCTGGGGCCGGCGCGCTTCAGCTCGCGCCCGTCGATGAGCTGGCCAGGCGCGTCGCCCAGCAACAAGGCCAGCATCGCCAGGCGGTGCTCGGCACTGGCCAGGCTGCGCCCGGCTTTTTGCCAGGGCGCACCCGCCGGCAGCCAGCGCAGCTCGTC
>JANLZT010000308.1:0-5073 GCA_031366465.1 Betaproteobacteria bacterium
ACTCACCGTCGGCGATGTCCAGCGACATCGGCTTGACGCCGATGGCGCTGCCCCAGTGCTTGGCGATCTGTCGGAGTTGAACGCTTGCCATGTCAGTACCGCCCGGCCGTTCCGAAGGTACTGAACGCCCCCTCGGGGGGCAGCGAACGAAGTGAGCGTGGGGGTTTCATCTCAACCCCTCGCCTGCAGCACCTGCATCCAGGTGGCGACATCGTCGATCAGCAGCCATTCGCGCAGCAGCCGGCCGGCCTCGAACTCGGCATGGCTGATGCCCAGCACTTCCACGGTGCGGCCGCTGGCCGGGCCGTAGCGGCCATCGCCGGCATGCGTGGCCTGGGCGCGCCAGCGCATGGCCACCGCCGTGGCCCGGCCCGGCCGGTGATTGGCCACCAGGTGCTCCACCTGCCAGGACTGTGGCTGCAAGGCTTGCAGCAAACCGGCCCAGAAGCCGGCCACGGCGGCCCGGCCGCAGGCCATCTCGCCGCCCGGCAGGGCGCAGATCACGGCGTCGGCCAGCAGTGCGTCCAGGGCCTGGGGCTGGGCCTGGGTCCGGCCGCCCAGCCAGCGCTGCTGGTAGGCGTCGGCATAGGCCTGGGCCAGCGGATCGCCATCGATGAAGGACCGGTAGGGCGCTGGCGCCGCCGGCATCGAGGGCTTGTGCCAGCCGCCGCGCTCATCCAGCCAGCGCTGGGCCAGATCGCGCTCATGCAGGCCGATCTGGCGGGCGATTGCCGCCTGGTCGCGCACCAGCCACTCGTGGACGATGCGGTTGTCGATGCAGACGCAGTCGGCCACTGTGCGGGCAAACACCGGCCTGCCCGTGGGCGGGCCGAAGGCGCCGGGGCCGGCATGCGTCATCGGGCTGAAGATGCGGTGCGACGACAGGTAGCCGCCGATGGCGTCGCCCGAGACGATCACGTCCTCGGCCAGCAGGCGGCGGTCCGGGAAGGCCGCCAGCGTGGCCAGCGTGCCGGCTATCACCGCCTGGCTGCCCAGGCTGACGCTGGCGGGCGACTCCACCGCGCAGCCCGCGCTGTAGTAGCGGCGGATGTCATCAATGCGCCGGCCCTCCCAGATCCGGTCGGTGATGGCCCGGATGTAGTGGTCGAGATCGCGGAACTCCGCATCGAAGCCTGGCAGGGCAGGGGTCATCACGGGCTTCATCACGGGCTTTTGCGTTTGCGTGCGACATCGGCCGCGCCCTGCCGTACCGATTCGCGCAGGATCAATTGCCCGGGCACGACCACGTTCTCGCTCTGCGGCGACGCGTCGTCGCGCAGGTACTTTTGCAGCAGGCCGACGGTGGCCTCGATCATCGGCTGCACCGGTTGCTCGACGGTGGTCAGGCGGTAGCTGCCCCAGTCGGCCTGCGGCACGTTGTCGAAGCCGACCACCGAGACATCGTCGGGGATGCGCAGACCCAGCTCGAAGCGCAGCGTGTCCATCACCGCAAAGGCCATGTGGTCGCTGGCGACAAACACCGCATCCGGCCGCTCGGCGGCGGGCTTGAACAGCTCGCGCGCGGCCACCCGGGCCTGCTCGAAATCGTAGTTGCCCACGCCACGCGCCCAGATGCGCAGGCCGCGCTCGGCCAGGCCGTCGCGAAAGCCGCGTTCGCGCTCGAGGTTGGTGGACGACTCTTCATGGCCGGCGATGTAGGCCACGCGCTGGTGGCCGGTGTCGGCCAGGTGGCGGGCCAGCGCGCGGCCGCCGGCCACGTTGTCGGAGCGCACCGAGCTGACGCTGTCGGCGCCGCTGCCGGCAGCCATCACCCGGTTGAACAGCACCACCGGAATGGCCGCGTCGGCACAGCGCTGGGCCAGCCCGGACGACAGGGTGGTGGCGGCCAGCACGATGCCGTCGACGTGGTATTGCAAGATCTCGTTGACCAGCTCGTCGGCGTTTTGCGTCTCGGTGACGAACAGCAAGACGTGGTAGCCGTCGCGCTGAAGCCGCTTGGCCAGATGCTCCAGCGCCACCGGGTAGAACAGGTTCTCCAGGTAGGACAGCACCAGGCCGATGATGCGCGAGCGCTTGGTGATCAGGCTGCGGGCATGGGCGTTGGGCCGGTAGCCCAGCTTGCGGGCGGCCTCCATCACCTTGCGGCGGGTGGCGTCGGACACGCTGGCGCCGGGCGTGAAGCTGCGGCTGACGGCCGACTGCGAGACCGCTGCCAGGCGGGCCACGTCGATCGAGGTGACGCTGGTTTTCATGCGGGCGCCCAGCGGCCGTCGATCACCAGCGCCCAGCCGCCGGCGCGGGCCGATGCATCAAGCCCCGGCAACTGCGACGCGCCCATGCTGGGGTGCGGCCGCTTGGTTGGTTCCCAGTCCTGCGCGCTTGTGGTGTGGCATACGTATGCATTTTGCGATGCATGCAGCCGCCACCAATACCCGTGCTAACCCTGAACACCATTCCCAGCATGGGCCGCAGCGGCGGATTTGTTCCGAAGCAGCTTGGCAGTTTATGGACTGCATGCCTATGCATCCAGGGTGGTCCGCAGCAATCTTCAGGCCCCAAGCCATGCACCGGGCCCGGCGATCAACGGCTGCGCATATAGGCCGCGTACAGCGCTGGCTGCTGACCGCGGAGCCGCCGACGGCCGGCCATCAGCTCGGCATGCCGGCCCTGGCGCTCAAGGCCCAGCAGCCCGACCAGCAGGCGGAAGCTGCGCTCGGGCGGGCTGTCCTGGCCGGGCTGGGCGCCGCGCAGATGCGGCAGCAGCGCTGGCTGGTCGATCAGCAGCCAGGCCGGCCACCAGGCCAGCGTGGGGCTGCCGACCGCGTCGCCCGCATCACCCGGGTCGAATTGCGCGTCGAAGCGCCGCAGCAGCCGGGTCAGCAGCGGGTCGGCGATGGCGTCGGCCAGCGCGGCCAGGCGCGGCGCGGCCAGCCAGGCCAGCTCGGCCAGCAGCGGCCAGGCGCTGTCCAGGCCTTGCGAGCGGCAGCGCGCCTCGGCCATCCAGGCCAGCGGGGCGGGGATGCGCTGCCAGGCCTCGATGCCCCGCACCGCGGCCTCGGCGGCCGGCCCGTCGCCGGCCCGCAGCCACAGCGGCGCGGCATGGGCCGCCGGCTGGGCTGGGTGGAAGGGCAATGCCGCTGCTCGGCTGGCCAGCGCCCGCCACAGCGGTGCCAGCCAGGGGACGGCTTCGGCGGGCCCCCACTGGGCCAGTGCGGCGGGCACCACCTGGTGTTCGAGTTCTTCGATGGTCGGCATGGCCGTCGCTGGCTGGTGGAAAGGGGTGGTCTGGTCGGCGCGCTGCAAGGCGGCCAACAGTTTGACCAGGTCAGGCAGGGCCGGGTGCAGCGGCTCCAGGGCCCGCAGGGATTGCAACGCGAGGCCGGCCGCCGTCGCATCGCGGCGCCACAGCGCGTCGAGCACATCGTTGCGCAGCATCGTGTCCTGGCTGTGCTCGAACAGGTCAAGCTGGGGTGGGATAGGCGCGGGCATGGCGTGATTGTGGCGATGGTGGGGCGGCGCACTGCCAGCACGGGCAGGCAGCCCCGGCTAGCGCGCCAGGTCGCCCAGCAGGCTGTCGGCCAGGGCCTCTTCGTCGATGGCCAGGCCGGCGGCGGCCATCGCAGCCGCCAGACCGCTGTCCCAACCCGCAGCGGCCGGCGTGCCGGTCAATGGCCGGCCGGCGCTGGCCTGGCAGGCTTGGCCGTAGTCGTCGGCCGAGAAGCGCCAGGCCTGCCAGGGTGGGCTGCCGCCGCAGACCGCGCGCACCTGGTTGGCGATGCGCAGGCCGGGCCAGTCGAAATCGCCGTGGTAGTGCAGGCTGGCGCCGGCAGCGGCCAGTTGCAGCAGCAGCACCCGCTGGGCGGCGGCGGGCATGCCGTCGGTGCAGACCAGCGGCGCGCAGGTGTCGCCCAGCCGGTCGGCGGCGATGGCCACCAGGTTGGGGTTCTCGCAGACAAACACCGCCCGGCCGGCCAGCCCCCAAGCCGGTGGCGCGCGCAGCAGGCGGCGCAGCGACAGGTAGGTGGGCTCGCCGGCCAGCAGCAGATCACCGTCGGCCAGCGGCAGGTTCAGCATCAGCGCCGGCCGGGCCAGCTCGTTGACCAGCACCCCGGCACCGGCCCAGACCTCGCGCTCACGCTCAGGCGCGTCGGCGGGCGTGTCGGCGGACATGTCGTCGCCCGCCACCTCGCCAGCGACATCGGCGCGGGCGTCGCCGGCCGGCTCGGCCGCCAGCTCATCGGTGGCGCCGGCCCGGCGCGCACTGCGCAGCGCGGCCAGCACCAGGGTGGCCAGCGGCGCGCCACGGTCCAGCGCGTGCGCGTCGCCCAGCACCCCTGCGGCCAGCTCGGCCCGCGCCAGGCCGGCGGCGGGCAGGCGCTGCAGCACCGCGTCGGCCTGGGCCACCCAGCGCGCTGCGGCCGGGCCAGGGCTGCGCGCCAGTCGTTTGAGCAGGCCCAGCCCGGCCGCGCTGCCCAGCCAGGCCGCCAGCGCGGGATGGCGCGCCGCAGCGGCCAGCGCGGCCCAGCCGGCGGCCTGTACGGCTTGGGCCTGGGCGGTATCGACGATGGGGCCGTCCAGCGCCTCCAGCGCCGCGCGCAGGCTGGGCGCCAGGCCGGCACGCTGCAGGGCGGCGTCGATCTCGGCCAGATCGACCGCCATCGACGCGCTGGGGCGCCCCGGCCGGCCCAGCAGCCCGGCCAGCGCCGCATGCTCATCGGCCTGCAGCCGCGCCAGCCGGAACGGCGCCGGCAGCGCAGCCTCTGGCAGGGCCGCGAAGCGCTGGCGAAGCCGCAAACGCAGCGCGGCCAGCGCCGGGCCGCCCAGCAGGCGCTGCAGGCGCGGGTCGGTCATGCGGGGTCAGCGGGCAGCCGGCGGTCCGGGTCAGGCACCCGCTGCTTGGCGCGGCCGTCCCAGGTCCAGCGTGAGACGAACACCGCGTCCACCCCCTCGCGCCGCTGCAGTTGGCAGATCGCCACGCCGGGCAGCTCGGCATAGCAGGCCCATTCGCGCTCGCTGGTGATGACGAAGTCGAGGTCGAACTCGCGGATCAGCCCCATGCAGTGGGCCCGGGCGGTGTCGTCGATGCCGGCGAAGGCCTCGTCCAGCAGCATC
>JANLZT010000309.1:0-3898 GCA_031366465.1 Betaproteobacteria bacterium
GCAACCGCATCTTCCAGTTTGCGTCGATAGGCGCCGCGCCGCAGGACATGAAGTACCGGGGCGAGCCTACTCGTCTGGACATCGGCGACCGCAACACCTTTCGCGAATTTGTCACCGTCAACACCGGCACCGTGCAGGACACCGGCGTCACCCGGGTGGGTGACGACAACTGGGTGATGGCCTATGTGCACATCGCCCACGATGTGCAGTTGGGCAGCCATTGCGTGCTGGCCAACAACGCCACGCTGGCCGGCCATGTGAAGGTGGGCGACTGGGCCACCATCGGTGGCTTGTCGGGGGTGCACCAGTTTGTGCATGTCGGTGCGCACGCGATGATCGGCTTCCAGGCCCATGTGGCGCAGGATGTGCCGCCTTTTATTACCGCCGACGGCAACCCCCTGGCGGCGCGGGCCATCAATCTCACCGGCCTGAAGCGCCGCGATTTCAGCGCCGAGCGGATTGCCGTGATCAAGCAGATGCACCGGCTGCTGTACCGCAGCGCACTGCCGCTGGCCGATGCGGTGCGGCAGATTGCGGCCCTGCGTGACCAGGCCGGGCCGGCAGTGCAGGCAGACGTCGCCCTGATGCTCGACTTCATCGCTGGCGCCAGCCGCGGCATCGTGCGCTGAGCGTGGACGCCGATCTGCCTGGCCGGGGCTTGACGGCGCCTGGGCCGCCGCTGCCAGCGCTGCAACTCGGCCTGGTGGCCGGTGAGGCCTCGGGCGACCTGCTCGGTGGCCTGTTGCTGCAGGGCCTGCGGCAACGCTGGCCGGCCTTGCAGGCCGCCGGCATTGGCGGGCCCAGGATGCAGGCCGCAGGTTTTGACGCCTGGTGGCCGCATGAGCGGTTGTCGGTGTTTGGCTATGTCGATGCGCTGCAACGCCTGCCCGAGCTGCTGCGCATCCGCCGCCAATTGGGCGACCGGCTGCTGGCGCAGCGGCCGGCCGGCTTTGTTGGCATCGACGCGCCGGATTTCAACTTCGGCCTTGAAACCCGCTTGCGCGCCGCTGGCCTGAAGACTGTTCATCTGGTCTGCCCGTCGATCTGGGCCTGGCGGCGCGAGCGGGTGGCCAAGCTGGCGGCCGCCGCCGACCATGTGCTGTGCCTGTTCCCGTTCGAGCCGGCGCTGCTGCAGGCCCACGGCATCGCCGCCAGCTTTGTCGGCCATCCGATGGCCGATGCGATTCCGCTGATACCGCCGCGCGCTGCGGCGCGCGCGGCTCTCGGCCTGGCCGAGGGCGACAGTGTGGTGGCGCTGCTGCCGGGCAGCCGGCGCAGCGAGATCGACCACATCGCGCCGCGCCTGCTGGCCGCCGCGGCGCTGATGCAGCGCCAGTGGCCCCGGCTGCGCTTCATCATGCCGGTGGTGCCTGGCCTGCGGGGCCAGGTCGCGCCGATGTTGGCCCGCTACGCCGGCGCTGCGGCCGTGGCCCTGCTGGATGGCCAGTCGCATGCGGCGCTGGCGGCCTGCGATGTCACGCTGGTCGCCAGCGGCACCGCCACGCTGGAGGCGGCACTGTTCAAGCGGCCGATGGTCATCACCTACCACCTGGCCTGGCTCAACTGGCAGCGCATGAAGCGCATGCGCTACCAGCCCTGGGTGGGTTTGCCCAACATCCTGTGCCGCGAGTTTGTGGTGCCCGAGCTGATCCAGGACGTCGCCACGCCCGAGGCACTGGCCCGCGCCGCCCTGGCCTGGCTGGACGACCCAGCGCGGGTGGCGGCGCTGGCGCGCCGCTTCCACGACTTGCACCTCACACTGCGCCAGAACATGGCGACCAAGGCCACCGATGCGATCGCGCAAGTCTTCCAACTGGGCTGAGGGCCTGGGCCTGCAGTGGTCGGGCCTGGGCCTGATGGCGGGCGTGGATGAGGCCGGCCGGGGCCCGCTGGCCGGCCCGGTGGTGGCCGCCGCGGTGATCCTGGACGACCTGCTGCCGATCCGGGGCCTGGCGGATTCCAAGGCGCTGAGTGCGCGCAAGCGCGAGCGCCTGTTTGACGAGATCCGCGCCAAGGCGCTGGCCTGCTGCATCGCCCAGGCCAGCGTCGAGGAAATCGACCGCCTCAACATCCTGCAGGCCACCCTGCTGGCGATGCAGCGCGCGGTGGCTGGCCTGCGGCTGTTCCCCAAGCATGTGCTGGTGGACGGCAACCGGCTGCCGCTGCTCAAGATGCCGGCCGAGGCCATCGTCAAGGGCGATGCCAAGGTGCCGGCGATCTCGGCCGCGTCGATCCTGGCCAAGGTCCACCGCGACCGGCTTTGCGCCGGCCTTCACGAGGTCTATCCAGGCTACGGCTTTGCAAAGCACAAGGGCTATCCCACGGCAGATCACCTGGCCGCCTTGCGGGCGCAGGGCGCCTGCCCGGCCCACCGCCGCAGCTATGCCCCGGTGCGCGCGGTGCTGGACGGCGCCGGATGGGCCGCGTCAGGCTGCCGGGAGCTGCCGCCGTGACTTTCCCCGCCGATGTCCCCATGGATGCCGCCGCCCCGTCCCCGATCCTGGTCAGCTCGCGCGACAACCCGTTGCTGCAGCGGCTGCGAAAGCTGGCGCGCGACCCGGCGGCCTACCGCAAGCTGGGTGCGGTGTGGCTGGAGGGTGAGCACCTGACCAGCGCCTTGCGCCAACGCGGCCAACGGCCCAGCCAGGCGGTGGTGGCCGAGAGCGCCTGGGCCCAGCCGGCGCTACGCGCGCTGGCGCTGTGGGCGCCGCGTACCGTGCTGGTGCCGGACGCCTTGTTCGACGGCCTGAGCGCGTTGCCGTCGCCAGCCCGGCTGGGTTTTGTGATCGAGCTGCCACCCCCCCTGGCCATCGCCCCGCTGCTGGCCAGCGTGGTGCTGGACCGGGTGCAGGACGCCGGCAATGTCGGCAGCATCCTGCGCAGCGCGGCTGCGCTGGGCGTGGGCCAGGTGCTGGCGCTGCAGGGCACGGCCGCGCTGTGGTCACCCAAGGTGCTGCGCGCCGGCATGGGTGCGCACTTCGGCCTGCGCCTGCTGGAGGGGCTGCAGGCCGATGACCTGGCGCCACTGCGCCTGCCCCTGGTGGGCACCGCGCTGGACAGCGATCAGTTGCTGGGCGCCGTGGTGCTGCCCAGCCCCTGCGCCTGGGTGCTGGGGCACGAGGGCCAGGGCCTCGCGCCAGCCGTGCGGGCGCGCTGCGGCCAGTTGCTGCGCATCCCGCAGCCGGGCGGCGAGGAGTCGCTCAACGTGGCCGCCGCCGCCGCCATCTGCCTGTATGAATCGCTGCGCCAAACCGCGCTGGGGAGGACCTTGTCGGGCCCTGCCGGCCAGGCCGATCAGTAGATCAATCGGTCGGGCCGGATGTCGCGCAGGATGGTGGTGGCGATCTCTTCGATCGACTTGTGGGTGGAGCTGAGCCAGGCGATGCCATTGCGCCGCATCATGGCCTCGGCCTCGCGCACCTCGTAGCCGCAGTTCTCCAGCGCGGCGTATTTGCTTGCCGGGCGCCGCTCATTGCGGATTTGCGCCAGCCGCACCGGGTCGATGGTCAGGCCGAAGCATTTGCCCAGGTAGGGGGTGAGGGCGGTGGGCAGGCGGTGGCGCTCAAAGTCCTCGGGGATCAATGGGTAGTTGGCGGCCTTGATGCCGTGCTGCATCGCCAGGTAGAGGCTGGTCGGTGTCTTGCCGCTGCGGCTGACGCCCAGCAAGATCACGTCGGCGCTGGCCAGGTTGCGGGCCGATTGGCCATCGTCATGGGCCAGGCTGAAGTTGATGGCCTCGATGCGCTCGTTGTACTCACTGCTCTTGGCGGCGTCCGAGAAGCGGCCCACCCGGTGGTTGCTCTTGACGCCGAACTCGGTTTCCAGCGGCTCGACAAAGGCCTTGAAGATGTCCAGCACCAGGCCGCCGCAGTCGCTGGTGGTCAGCACTTGCCGCACC
>JANLZT010000330.1:0-12341 GCA_031366465.1 Betaproteobacteria bacterium
GCCAGCAGCGCGGCATGGGTCACCACCACCCAGCGCCGCACCAGGTGCGGCGCCACCAGGCCGACAAAGGCCACCAGCCCGGCCTGCGAGACCGCCGCGCCGGTGGCCAGCGCCATCAGCACCACCAGCAGCAGGCGCAGCCCGGACAGGTCCAGCCCCAGGCTGGCGGCGCTGGCCTCGCCCAGCACCAGGGCGTCCAGGACCCGGGCAAAGCGCAGCGCCAGCGGCAGCAGCAGCAGCAACACGGCACCCAGCAGCAGCACGCTGTGCCAACCCAGGAAACCGGTGGTGCCCAACAAAAACACCTGTTTGCCGCGCAGGGCCTCGGGCGACAGCAGGATCAGCAGGTCCGACAGCGCACCCAGCAGCACGCCCACCACCACCCCGCACAGCAGCAGCGTGATCGGCCGCGCCGCGCCGCCGGCCAGCAGCAGGGTCAGGCCCACCCCCGCCAGCGCGCCGGCGAAGGCCGCGCCCACCAGCCCCAGCCGCAACAGCCAGCCGGCCTGCGCCAGCCCGATCGCGTTGCCCAGCCAGCCCCCGGCCGCCAGCACCGCCACCACGCCCAGGCTGGCACCGGCGGCCGAGCCCAGCAGGTAGGGGTCGGCCAAGGGGTTGCGGAACAAGCCCTGCGCCAGCGCGCCGGCCAGCCCCAGCAGCGCCCCGGCGCACAAGGCCCCCAGCGAGCGCGGGGCGCGGATGGCGCGGATCAGCTCGGCGTCGGCGCCCCATGCGAGGCTGAGGCCCTCGCTGCCGGCCGACAGCCCGGCCGCCAGCAACAGCAGCGCCAGGCCGGCCAGCAGCCAGGCCAGGCTGGCCGGCGTCAGGCCGCGCCGCGGGTTTGCCGAGCTTGCGGCCGAGGCCGGGGCCGGCGTGGGCGTCACGGCACGTCCGGCCTGGCGGCGATGCGCACCAGGCAATCGGCAATCTGCCCGGCGCCCTCGGCCAGACGCGGGCCGGGCCGCATCAGCACATCGCCTGCCGCGTCAGTGAAGCCGCAACTGCGCTGGCGCTGCAGGGCCTTGATCGCCGCCCAGCCCGGGCGGCCCGGCATCGCCGCCAGTTCGCGCTGGCTGGCCATCAGCAGATCGGGCTGGGCCCGCACCACGAACTCGGGGCTGAGCTTGGGGAAGGGCCCCATAGCCGCCGGCACGATATTGCCCAGGCCCAGCCGGGCCAGCAACTCACCGACAAAGCTGGCCTCGCCGGCCGCATAGGGCGCCGACGAGACCTCGAAGTACACCCTTTGGCCGCGCAGGGCGGGCGGCACCCGGGCCGCAGCGGCCTGGATGCGCTGGTCGATGCCGGCCCACAGCAACTCGGCCTGGGCCGGCTGGCCCAGCGCGGCGGCCACGCTGCGGATCACTTGGCGGGTTTCGGCAAAGCTCTTTGGCTCCAGCGCCAGCACCTTCAGGCCCACCGACTCCAGCCTGTCGATGGCCCGGGCCGACCCGGCCAGCAGCACCAGGTCGGGCTTGAGGCGGACGATGCGCTCGACCTGGGCATCCTCCAGCCCGCCCAGCTTGGGCAGGCCCAGCACGGTGGCCGGCCAGTTGGAGTAGCGGTCGGTGCCCACCAGCCGGGCGCAGGCGCCGAGGGCGCAGACCGTCTCGGTCAGCGACGGCAGCAGGCTGACGATGCGCTGGGCCGGCCGGTCCAAAAGCAGCGTGCGGCCGCGGTCGTCGGTCACCGCGATGCCCTGGGGCCAGGCCAGCAGCGGCCACAGCAGCAGCAGCAGCAAACCGGCCCGCACCGCGCCGCAGGACCTTGACGGGAGGCGCAGCAGCGTCAGGCCGGCCATCGTTCAGGCCGCATCGCGCACAGGCCTGGTGTCGTTCCAGCGATCAAACCGGCAGCCGCCAGCGCAGGCCCGCAAACACCCCGCGCGGCGGCTGCAAATAGCCATCGGCGGTCTGGTAGCGGGCATCGCCCAGGTTCTCGATGCGGGCAAACCACTGCAGGCTGGGGCTCTGGTCCCATTGCAGGGTGACATCGGCCACGCTGTAGGCGGCCAGCGTGATGCCGCCGCCATCGGGCCGCTCACCCACATGGCGCAGCGCCAGGCCGGCCCGCCAGCCCGCGCCCAGCGGCTGCGACAGCGCTGCCGAGCCCAGCAACTGGCTGCGGCGCAGGCGCTGGGCGCCGGTGAGCGCATCGACCGGGTCTTGCGCGGTCAGGCTGGCGCGCAGGTCGGCGCCGCCGATGCGGCCGCTGTAGGACAGCTCCAGCCCCCGGTTGCGGGTGCGCGCCAGGTTGGCAAACATGAAGGTGGCGGTGTCGTAGTCCAGCTCCTGGCGCACCCGGGTCTGGAACAGCGTGGCGCGCAGGCGCTGACCGGCCGCCGCCCACTGCAGGCCCAGCTCGGCCGAGTGGGCCAGCTCGGGCTGCAGCGCCGGGTTGCCGTAGCCGGGCGCGTACAGATAGCCCAGCGGCGGCACGCTGAAGGCATTGGCGACACTGGCCACCAGCTTCCAGGCCGGCGCCACCTGCCAGCCCCAGGCCAGGCCGGCGCTGGGCCTGCCGCCGATGCCACCGACCTGGTCGCGACGCAGATTGACGGCCAGGTCGTGCCCACCCAGCCGGGCCTGCAGCCCGCCGAACAGCGCTGTCGTCTGACGCGATTTGGCATAAATGCCGCCAAAACCGTCGTCGGCATCGATGTGCTGGCGCTGTTGGTCGAGGCCGGCGGTGAGCGTGGCGGTGGGCGACAAGGTGAGGGTGTTGACCCAGTTCAAGGCCTCCACCCGGGTCTGAAAGCGGCCGGTGTAGCCAAAGCTGCCGCTCTCGAACAATCGCGCATCGTCGCGCTGGGTCGACAGGCCCAGGGCGCTGTGCCAGGCGCCGCTGATCTGGTTGTCACTGGCCAGGCGCAGCAGGTCTTTGACGGTGCGGCTGGTCTGCACATCGGCCGGTGTGGCAAAGGCCGAGTCATAGTCCAGCCGGCCATCGCTGTGCACCCAGCCCAGGCCCAGGCGGTGCCCGGCGGCCAGCGCCTGCGACAGGTTGAAGGCCAGGCTGGTGTTGCGGTAGCCGTCGGCGTCCGGGTTGGCAGTGGCGATGCGGCTGGGGTCGAGCGCCGAAAAACCCCGGTCGCGCACGCCCGACAGGCCCAGCGACAGCGCGGTGGCGCCCAGCGTGACTGACGCCTGCACGGCACCATGCAGCAGGCCGCGCGAGCCGCCCTCCAGCCGCAGACTGGCCTGCGGCGCGGCGCCGGGCTGGCGGGTGAAGACCTGGATCACGCCGCCCACCGCGCCGCCACCGTACAGCGCTGACAGATTGCCGCGCACGATCTCGATGCGCTCGACCTGGTCGAGCATCAGGTGCTCGATGCCGACCTGGCCGGTGGCGTCCTGGCGCGACAGCGGCATGCCGTCGATCAGCACCAGCACCTGGCGCGATGGCGCCCCGCGCACGAACAGCGAGGTGGCGGTGCCGCGCCCGCCATTGCTGGCGAACTGCACGCCGGCCTCGGCGGCCAGCAGCGCGGCCAGGTCGACCGCCTGCGAGCGCTCGATCTCGTCGCGCAGCAGCACGGTGGTGTGCGGCAGCGCATCGCTCAGGCCTTGCGGCGCACGGGCAGCGGTGACCACCACGGTGGCGCTGTCGTCGGCCAGCGCCGACAGGGAACAGACCGCCACACCGGCGGCCAGCAGGGGACGGGCGCAGCGCGCCGAAAACAAGGGTGACATGGCAACAGACAGATCAGAGAGCGCCGGCCCTCGCTTCCCCGCGAGGGCATGGGCAATGCGGAGGCCTGCCAAGCGCAGGCCGCCCCTTGTTGGCCGGTATCCGGGCTGGCGGAGACAACCCCTGTGGCCTTCCCGGCCGCGCAGGCAGCCAGTGGCGTCAGACACAGGAGCGGCGATGCAGGCATCGCGTCCGCTTACCGTTGCGGGGGCAGCGCAGGTTGGCGGGCCGTCTTGCCGACGAGCCACTTCCTGCTTCCCGTTTAACCTGGCCATCACGGTGGGCGGCCAGAGCACCAACGGGGCGCATGCTAACCGACGCCTCCTGGCAGGCCGCCCTGGCACTGGCTTGCAGGGTGACGCGGCCGACCCGACACCTACAATGGCCGGCCACCCTAGGAGGCTGCGCAGCCCATGTCAAGACTCGAAGATCTCGCCGAGCGGATCGAACGCCTGGTGCTGCGGCACCAGGAACTCCATCGCACCAACGCCCTGCTCGGCCAGCAGCTGGCCAGCGTCACCAGCGAGCGCGACAGCCTGCGCTCACGGTTGGCCGCCGCCCGGGCCCGCATCGACGCCTTGCTCGACCGCCTGCCGGCCGATGCGCCCTCGCAAGGCGTGCCAGGGCCCCACAAGGCCCCGCCTTTGCTGCCGGCCAGCAAGCCCGCACAGGACGCCGCATGAAGCAGATCGAGACCACCATCCTGGGCCAGAGCTATATGCTGGCCTGCCCGCCGGACGGTGAAGCCTTGCTGCGCCAGGCGGTGGCCATCGTCGACAAGGAGATGAGCGCGATCCGCGATGCCGGCAAGGTCAAGGCGCGTGAGCGCATCGCCGTGCTGACCGCCCTCAACCTGGCCTACCAGCGGGCCGAGCAAATGCAGGTCGAAGTGACGGCCGCCGCCTCCCGGCCTGCGCCGACCATCGATGCCAGCGGGCTCGATGTCGAGCACCTGATCCGCCGCATCGACTCGGTGTTGGGCCCTGACGGCCAGTTGCTGTGACGGGCCGGCCCGGGCCAGCGCCCAGCGTGCGAAATTCATCGCCACAGGGCCCGGTGGGCATGCTTAGAATGGGCCGTCCGTTGCTTGTGCGTGAGTCCATATTTCCTTGATCCGATGCTCATTGAGCCAGGGCTTGGAACATTGCAAGGCTGGTGTGATCGTCTCGCGTCAGATGAACCCGAAGCCTCGCTGACCTCGCCCACCTGATCTCCCACCTGGGATCAGGAATGCGGCTCACGGCTCGCAGCGGACACCCCCACCCCACCCCATGCCAAACCACTGGCTGATGAAGAGCGAGCCCGCCGAGTGCTCGATCGATGATCTGGCGCGCGCCCCCGGCCAGACCCTGCCCTGGATCGGCGTGCGCAACTACCAGGCCCGCAACTTCATGCGCGACGCCATGCGGCCGGGCGACGGCGTGTTGTTCTACCACTCGTCCTGCGCCGAGCCCGGCGTGGCCGGCCTGGCCCGGGTGGCCAGCAGTGCCTACCCCGATGCCAGCCAGTTCGATGCCGCCAGCCCCTACTTCGACGCCAAATCAACGCCGGCCGCGCCGCGCTGGCTGCATGTCGATGTGCAGTGGCTGGTCAGCACCCGCCTGCTCAGCCTGCGCGAGATGCGCCAACGGCCGGCGCTGGCCGGCATGCGGGTGCTCCAGCCGGGCAACCGGCTCTCCATCACCCCCGTCAGCGCCGCCGAGTGGGCGGCCGTGACGGCGCTGCTCCAGCAACCGGAAACCTGATGTCCTTTCTCGACTCCGCCCTGGTGGCGCAATTGCTGCTGTTGGGCGCCTGCACCGGCTTTCTGGCCGGCTTGCTGGGGATTGGCGGCGGCATGCTGCTGGTGCCGTTTCTCACGCTGATCTTCAGCCAGCGCGGCATCGCGCCCGGCCTGGCCGTCAAGATGGCGATTGCCACCTCGATGGCCACCATCCTGTTCACCTCGATCTCCAGCGTGCGGGCCCACCACCAGCGTGGGGCCGTGCGCTGGCCGCTGGTGCGCCGGCTGGTGCCGGGCATCCTGGTGGGTGGGCTGGTCTCGGGCGCGGGCATGTTTTCGCTGCTCAAGGGCTCGGTGCTGGCGCTGTTTTTTGCGGTCTTTGTCGGTTTCTCGGCCACCCAGATGCTGATCGACCGCAAGCCCAAGCCCAGCCGGCAGATGCCCGGTCCGGTGGGTGCCACGGCGGCCGGTGGCCTGATCGGTCTGGTGTCGGGCCTGGTGGGCGCGGGTGGCGCCTTCATCAGCGTGCCCTTCATGACCTGGTGCAATGTGGCCATGCACAACGCGGTGGCCACCAGCGCGGCGCTGGGTTTCCCGATTGCGCTGGCCAACACCGTGGGCTACCTGGTGGCCGGCTGGCACCTGCCGCCCGCCGCCCCCGGCGCGGTGGGCTATCTGATGGTGCCGGCGCTGGTGGTGATCGCCGCCGTGAGCGTGCTGACCGCGCCGCTGGGCGCGCGCACCGCCCATGCGCTCAACACCCGGCAACTCAAAAGAGTGTTTGCGGTGCTGCTCTACGGCCTGGCCAGCTACATGGCCTGGCGCGGCCTCAGCGGCTGAACAGCGCCCGGCCAGGCCGGTGCAGGCTCAGGCCGGGTCGAAGCGGATGGCCGCCAGGGCCACGGTGTTGCCGCCGCGGCGCTGCGCCTCGGCCAACGCGGCGGTGCAGGCGGCGGTGAGATCGTCGGGCCCATGGGCGGTGTGCGGGAAGCTGGCCACGCCCATCGCCACGCTGAAACTCAGCTCCTGGCCGTCGAGCATCACGATCTGGGTGGCGCATTGGCGGCGCAGGCCTTCCATGCGCGAATGGGCGGTGGCCAGGCCCACGCCGGACAACAACACCGCAAAGTGTTTTTCATCCAGCCGGCAGGATGCATCCATGGCCCGGGTATTGCCCCGCAGCAGCCGGCCCATGGCCTCACAGATGCGGTCGTGGGCACCGGGCCCCAGCGCCAGGACCTTGCTGCTGTAGGCATCGAGCGCCATGTAGACCAACGCAAACTCGCGGTGCTCGCGCGCCGAGAGATCAAGCTCACGGCGCATCTGATCGTCAAAGTGGGCCCGGCTGTAGAGGCCGCTGGCCTGGTCGCGAAGGCCCTGGTCGGCCAACTCGCGGCGCAGCGCGTCGTTGGCCTTTTGCTGCTGCTCCAACTGGTCCAGCGCCACCCGCAACTGCTGGTCACGCTGGTTTTGCGGGGCCTGGTCCTGCCACAGGCTGACCAGCAGGCGCTGGCCCGGCCAGGCCGCGCCGGCATCGGCAGCCAGCCTGAGCACCCGGAAATCGCGGCGCTCGCCATGGTGCTCAAAACGGTGGTCGCTGCACAGATGCTGGCCCTGGGCCAGCGCGGTGTGGTCGGCCGCGCGCAGCAGCGCCGCCAGCGTGGGGTCGAGCCAATCGGCATCGCTGCTGCCGGCGATCTGCCCGGCCTGGCAGCCCAGCAGGGCCGCCAGTGCGGCATTGCCCATCAGGTAGCGCCCATCCTCGGCCAGTTTGATGCCCAGGCCCACCCCATGCTGCCCAGCCAAGGCCAGCAGGGCGCGGGCCAGTGGGTCACTGAACCGGGCGTCTTGCAACAGGCCCGCGCCGTTGGGGGCCAGCGGGACTGGCGCACTGAGGGCGGTGTTCATGGCGGGGTGGCTGGCGCGTGGTGCCCGGCGATGTACCGGGTTCTGGGGGGCTTTGATTCTGGGGACCTGGCGGGGCGCCAGCAAGCCAATCCAGCCGGCTCCCCCTAGGACGAATGATAGCCAGCAGGCATCGAGCCGAATGGCCGGCAAACGTGCATATTGCGCCGCCAGACGGGGCTTGTTCAATGCATCGGGCGCCGTGCAACAGGGTCAATTCAGCAGCACCTGCAGGCTGTGCTCGTAGAGCGTGGTCAGGTGTTCGAAGCTGGCCAGCAGGGCGTCACTCTCGCGCGCCAGCGCCGAGCGGCCAGCCAGCGCGTCGGGCCCGACGGCGCGGCGCAGGCCGTCCAGCAGCCTTTGCCACTGGCCACGCGCCTGGACCAATGCGGCGCGGGTGGCCTGGCTGGCCAACGGGGCCTGCTCCAGCTGCAGCAAGGTGGCTTCGAACTCGCGGATGGTCTCTGCCGCTGCCAGGGCCTGGGCGGCGGCGGCTTGCTCGGGCAGCAGGCCGGCCAGCAAGGCCTGTTTGGCCAGGCGTTGCGACAGCATGCGTTGACGACCGCACAGGTTGATCACCCGCAGCGATTGCCGGCCGCCGAGCGACTCCAGCCGGGCCGACAGCCGGTCAGCAGCCACCAGCAAGGCCTCGGCCAGGCGGTCGGCGACCAGCAAGGGTGGCGTGGCGTCGGCGTCGGTGTCGGCAACAGCGTCGGCATCAGCGGCCGGCCCCTGGCGTTGCGGCGGGCCGACCATCGCCAGGGCCTGGGCTTGCAACGCCAAGCAGGCCAGGTGGGCGGCATCCAGCTCGGCCTGGGCCGGTGCCACGGCGGGCAGCGCGGCCAGGCGCTGCAGTTTGGCCCTCAGTTGCTGCAGGCTGTCGGCCAGGCCCTCGTCGCCGCAGCCGGCCGCTGGCAGACCGGCACGCAGGCCCAGGGCCCGGATGCAGCGCTGCGACAGCATGCGCAACTGGCCCGCCAGGTTGACAGCCTCGGCCGCCTGGGCCGCCTCGATCACGCTTCGCGAGACCTCGCCCACCCGCAGATTGGCCTGCATCGATGCCCCACGCAGCAGCGAGAACGCCGCCTGCTCGCTGAGCTGCAGATGGTCCATCAACACGCCCTTGGCGCGGTCCACCCATTTGCGCTCGTCCAGCCGGGCCAGGGCATCGCGCAACGCGACGGCCTGGGCCTGGTCGTGCTCAAAGCGGGCCTGGCCCAGGCGCAGCGCTGCCAGCACATCGGCCAGCGCCGCTGCCGCCCTCTCGCCGGCCGCAATACTCACCAGCTCGCCCACCAGCTCGCCGGCCGCCATGCCCGCCACCTCGCCCGCCAGCACACCCGCCAACGCACCCGGCAGCCAGGCCACCACGCCGTCCTGCAGCCAACGCCCGGGCTCATCGGGCCAGCGCGCCGGGCCCAGCAGCAGCACCGGCCTGGGCTGGCTGCTGGCCAGCAGGCTGAGCGCATCCTGCAGTGCCGGGCCCTGGCCGTCATCCACCGCCACGACCGCTTGCGGTGCAAGGCGGATGGCTTCACGCACCAAGATGTGGCAGGGCACCACCGCCAGCACCGGCGTGCCGGCCTGGCGCAGCGCGTCGGCCAGGCGGGTGGCGTCGGCCAGCGCGGCGGGGTGATCGGGGCCGACGATCAGCAGGGACATGGGCGGCAAGCTTGGGGTGGGCGACACAGCATCGCGCCACGATAACTCGTCGCATCCGGACGGCGCAGCCCAGGCTGGCACGATTGCTGCAACGCACCACGCAACGGGTGTAACGCTGCACCCCCCCCAGCCAGGCCGGCCCCGCCGTGACCCTGGCCCTACCGGCACCGGCCTCCCCGGCCCGGGCTGTGCCGCAAGCCTGGTGGCGTGGCCGCCCCAGCCCAAGCCCAACCCCGGCCGCCGCCCTGGCCAGCGGGGCCCCAGGGCCCGATGCCGCCCGAATCCTTCCCCCCGGAGTGACGCGCATGAAAAAAATGAATCTGGTGTTGATCGGCAACGGCATGGCCGGCGTGCGCACGCTGGAGGAACTGCTCAAGATCGCGCCCGACCTCTACAACATCACGGTCTTTGGCGCCGAGCCGCATCCCAACTACAACCGCATCCTGCTCAGCCCGGTGCTGGCCGGCGAGCAGACGATCGACGAGATCATCCTCAATCCGCTGAGCTGGTATGCCGAGCACCACATCACCCTGCACCTGGGCCACAAGGTTGTCAAGGTGGACCGCACCCGGCGCCAGGTGATTGCCGAGGACGGCCAGGGCGGCAGCACGGTAGCCGAGTACGACCGCTTGCTGATCGCCACCGGCAGCCTGCCCTTCATCCTGCCGGTGCCGGGCAAGGACCTGCAAGGCGTGATTGCCTACCGCGACATCGCCGACACCGAGGCCATGATCGCCACCGCCAAGACCCACACGCATGCGGTAGTGATCGGCGGCGGCCTGCTCGGCCTGGAGGCCGCCAACGGCCTGATGCTGCGCGGCATGCAGGTCACCGTGGTGCACATCATGCCCTGGCTGATGGAGCGCCAGTTGGACGATGTGGCTGGTGGCCTGCTGCGCAAATCGCTGGAAGACCGAGGCCTGAAGTTCATGATCGGCGCCCAGACGCAAGCCTTGATCGGCGATGCGGATGGCGGCAAATCGGGCCGTGTGATGGCGGTGCAGTTCAAGGACGGCACCGAGGTGCCCGCCGACCTGGTGGTGATGGCCGCCGGCATCCGCCCCAACACCCAATTGGCGTTGAGCATGGGCCTGCACTGCGCCAATGACGGCCGTGGCGGCATTGCCGTCAGCGACACCCTGCAGACCATCACCGATGCCCGCATCTACTCGGTGGGTGAGTGCGCAGCGCATCGCGGCATTGCCTACGGCCTGGTGGCGCCACTGTTCGAGCAGGGCAAGGTCTGCGCCACCCACCTGGCGCAGTTCGGCATCGGCCGCTACACCGGCAGCCAGACCAGCACCAAACTCAAAGTCACCGGCATCGATCTGTTCAGTGCCGGCAATTTCATGGGCGGCCCGCGCGAGCAGGGGTTTGAGGAGATCGTGATGAGCGACCCCTATGGCGGGGTCTACAAAAAGCTGGTCATTCGGGATGGCAAGTTGATTGGCGCCTGCCTGTATGGCGACACGGTGGATGGCTCTTGGTATTTCAAACTCCTCCGCGAGGGCCGCAAGATCGCCGATATCCGCGACAAGCTGTTGTTGGGTGAATCCAATATCGGCGACGCCGGCCACCAGGGCCACAGCCGCGCAGCTTTGCTGCTCGATTCAGACGAGGTTTGCGGCTGCAACGGCGTGACCAAGAGCAGTATCTGCAAGGCCATCAAAGACAAGGGTCTGTTCACGCTGGAAGAGGTGCGCAAGCAGACCAAGGCCAGTGCGTCCTGCGGCTCATGCACCGGGCTGGTGGAGCAACTGCTGATGTTCACCGCTGGCGGCGATTACTCGGCCACGCCCAAGAAAAAGGCGATGTGCGCCTGCACCGACACCAGCCACGAGGAGGTGCGCGAGGCGATCCGCAATCCACAGCCCGACGGCAGCCGGCTGCTGACGATGGCCAGCGTGCACAAGCAGCTTGGCTGGCGCACTCCCGATGGCTGCGCCAGTTGCCGGCCGGCTGTCAATTACTACCTGATCAGCACCTGGCCCAAAGAGGCCAGGGACGATCCGCAAAGCCGCTACATCAATGAGCGCAGCCACGCCAATATCCAGAAGGACGGCACCTACAGCGTGATTCCGCGGATGTGGGGCGGAGAGACCACCGCCAGTGAGTTGCGCCGAATTGCCGACGCGGTCGACAAATACAAGATCCCCACCGTCAAAGTTACCGGCGGCCAGCGCATCGATTTGCTGGGTGTGAAGAAAGAAGATCTGGTCAATGTCTGGAAAGACATTGGCATGCCCAGCGGCCACGCCTATGCCAAGGCGCTGCGCACCGTCAAAACCTGCGTGGGATCGGAATGGTGCCGCATGGGCACGCAAGACAGCACACAAATGGGCAAGGACCTGGAGCGCGCGATGTGGCGCATGTACGCGCCGCACAAGGTGAAGTTTGCGGTCTCGGGTTGCCCGCGCAATTGCGCCGAGGCCGGCATCAAGGACGTCGGCATCATCGGCGTCGATTCGGGCTGGGAGATGTATGTGGCCGGCAATGGCGGCATCAAGACCGAGGTGGCGCATTTCTTCACCAAATTGAAGACCGCCGAAGAAGTGCTGGAGTACACCGGCGCTTTCATGCAGCTCTACCGCACCGAAGGCTGGTATCTGGAGCGCACGGTGCATTACATCAACCGGGTGGGGCTGGATTACGTCAAGAAGAAGATTCTCGATGACCATGCCGGCCGCAAGGCGCTATGGGCCGCGCTGCAGGCGGCACTCGACGGTGAGCCCGATCCGTGGTTTGACCTTGACAAGGCGGCAGTTGACACCCGGCAGTTCAACCCGGTGGAGGTGGTGTGATGATCCATTGGAAATTGATCTGCCGGATCGACGACATCCCGGTGCTGGGCTCCCGCCGTGTTGATCGGACCCAGGGCATGGCGGTGGCGGTATTCCGCAATACCGAGGACAAGGTGTTTGCGCTGCTCGACCGCTGCCCGCACAAAGGCGGCCCCTTGAGCCAGGGCATCGTG
This sequence comes from Betaproteobacteria bacterium, assembly GCA_031366465.1. Classification (GTDB taxonomy): domain Bacteria; phylum Pseudomonadota; class Gammaproteobacteria; order Burkholderiales; family Burkholderiaceae_C; genus Pseudaquabacterium. The sequence continues at coordinate 11,955 of JANLZT010000330.1, forward strand.
TTTGGCGAGAGCGTGGCCTGCCCGCTGCACAACTGGACCATCGGCCTGGCCGACGGCAATGCCGCCGCACCCGATGTGGGCTGCACTACCGCGTTTGCGATCAAAGTGGAAGCCGGCCAGGTGTTTCTGGATGCGGATGAATTGGCCCACAAGGCCTTGAACGCCGTGCGGCCGGTGGCCGGCCCGGTTAGCCGCGTCACCCCCTGACCCTAATTCGACAGGCCCCGCCATGCTGTTTGGACGCAAGCACCGCAAACCGATCACCATCCCGGTCAAGGCCGTGAAGGAATGGAAGTACACCACCTGCAACTACTGCTCCACCGGCTGCGCAATCGAGTTGGGCCTGAATGACGCCGGCCGCATTGTCACCAGCCGCGGCCATGCCGG
>JANLZT010000388.1:0-2704 GCA_031366465.1 Betaproteobacteria bacterium
CCACACCGATTTCGAGCGCGGCTTCATCCGCGCCCAGACGATTGCGTTTGATGATTTCGTCAAGCTCAAGGGCGAGCAGGGCGCCAAGGACGCCGGCAAGATGCGCGCCGAGGGCAAGGACTACGTGGTCAAGGATGGCGATGTGCTGAACTTTTTGTTCAATGTTTGAGCGTGCGCGCTGGCACAAAGGCGGCCAGGCCATTCTGTAACCCCAGGGCAAGGAATACGGCATGGCGCTGATCGAAGGTTTTCGGGTTCAGAACTACCGCGCACTGCACGATGTGACGCTGGGCCGGCTGTCGAGCCAGCAAGCCGGCGCATCGCTGACCCCGTTCACCGTGGTGATCGGCAAGAACGGCGTCGGCAAAAGCACGCTCTTCGACGCCTTTGGCTTTGTCGCCGATTGCCTGTCGCACGATGTGGAAACCGCCTGCGACATGAAGCAGCGCGGCGGCTTCGAGCGCTTGCGCTCGTCAGGCAGCCAGGACGCCATCCGGTTCGAGATTTACTACCGCGAGGCTAAGCGCGAGCGGCCGATGACCTACGAACTGGCCATCGCGCTGGACGAATCAGGCCGCCCGTTTGTCGAGTCAGAGGTGCTCAAGCAGCGCCGCAGGGGCCAAACCCACGGCCGGCCTTACCCGTTTTTGCGGCTGCAACACGGCAAAGGCACGGTCTGGGCCGGTAACGAGGCACTCCAGGCCAAGGAAGGTGAAGAAGACACGGCCAAAGAGCCGGTTGAACTGACGGACCTGCGGCAACTGGGTATTGCCACTCTGGGCACGCTGAAAGAGCACCCCCGCATCAAGCAGTTCAGAGATTTTCTGAAAGGCTGGTATCTGTCGTACTTCTACCCGGACGCCGCCCGCAGCCTGCCGTCTGCCGGCCCGCAAAAACACCTGAACAGCCACGGCGACAACATCGGCAACGTGGTGCAGTTCATGCAGCAGCGTGAACAAGGCGACCGGTTCAAGCTCATCCTGGCGCGCATCGCCGCCAAGATTCCGGGCATCAAAAGCATTGATACCGAGGTGACGGTGGACAAGCGGGTGGTGCTGCGCTTCAACGACGGTTCGTTCGCCGATCCGTTTTATGCCCAGCAAATGTCTGACGGCACACTGAAGGTGTTTGCCTACCTGCTGCTGATGGAAGACCCCGACCCGCCGCCGTTCATTTGCATCGAAGAACCCGAAAACGGCCTGTACCACAAGCTGCTGGAGGCGCTGGCGCAAGAGTTCAGGGCCCATGCCACGGGCAAGAAGAATGCGCCTCAAATCTTCGTCACCACCCATCAGCCTTACTTTGTGGATGCTTTGTCGGCCGCTGAGGTGTGGATTCTCGAAAAGGGCGCTGACGGTTATTCGGCCGTGCGACGGGCGTCGGATCTGGAGATTGTCCGCAACCTGTTGGATGAGGGCCTGCCACTGGGTGGCCTGTGGTACAGCGATTACCTGGATGCAAGGTGACCATGCACATTGAGCTGCTGGTCGAGGACAGCTCAGGCCACCGGCTGTTGGATATCTTGCTGCCGCAAATACTGGGGCCGCAAGGCCAGACCCACAGTTGGCGGGTGACCTCGTACAAAGGCCTGGGCCGCATCCCCAAGAACTTGACGGTCAAGGCCGATCCGGCCAAGCGCATCTTGCTTGACCGGCTGCGGCAGGTCTTGCAAGGGCTGGGCAAGACACCCGGCATCGACGCGGTGGTTATCGTCATCGATGCAGACAAACGGGACTGCAAGGTTTTCTTGCGCGAGCTGACGGCGCTGGCTGAAACCTGCAATCCCCGACCGACCACGCTGTTTCGCCTGGCTATCGAAGAAATCGAAGCCTGGTATTTGGGCGATTTGGCCGCCCTGACGCGCGCTTATCCGGCGGTCAAGCGGACCGTCCTTCAAGGCTACCTGCAAGACAGCGCGTGCGATACCTGGGAGTTGCTGGCCGATGCGGTGCATCCGGGTGGCTCGACCGCCCTCAAGAAAGCCGGTTGGCCACTGCCAGGCCAGATCAAGCATGAATGGGCCGCCAAGATCGGGCCGCTGATGGCGATTGATGAAAACGCCTCTCCCAGCTTTGGCAAGTTCAGGGATGGCTTGCGCCGGCTGGTCGGTTGAGCCCGCCTGCCCGCCGTTGCTGGCGGCCTGCCGCTTGAGTGCACACTGCCGCTGCTGACAGTCCCGATAACGCTGGCTTACGCCCCCCCTCAACTGTGACGCCCATCCGGTTCCCGATACTCCGCCGAAGGCCCAAACCCACAGGCCCAGCGTGATCCACGACAGCACCCGCCCCGACCCGCTGCACGATCCGACCCGACCGCTGCCCCTGGCCGCGCCGCCCGGCGCGCCAGCCGATTGGCGGGCCGGGCGGGCCTGGCGGGCCTGGCTGGGCCCCAGCCTGCTGACCGCGCTGGCCTACTGGCTGGCCGGCAAGGCCGCCTTGCTGCTGGCCATACCGCCAGGATTTGCATCCCCGCTCTACCCTGGCGCCGGCATTGCGCTGGCGGTGGCCCTGGTCTATGGCTGGCGCGCGCTACCCGGGGTGGCGCTGGGCAGCCTGCTGATCAACGCCAGCCTGCCGGTGCCGCGCGAGGTGGCGCAAGGCCTGGTGATGGTGGCCCCGCTGGTCAGCGCGGTCGGCGCCACGCTGCAGGCCGCCCTGGGTGCCGCGCTGGTGCGCCGGGCCCTGCCCGGGCCGCTGCTGCTGGC
>JANLZT010000397.1:0-11716 GCA_031366465.1 Betaproteobacteria bacterium
GCCGACGAGTGGCGCGCCGCCCAGCGCCTGCTGCAGCAGATTCGCTGGCTGGTCGAGCCCTTGCCCAGCCGCCGCCAACAGCCCGCGCGCCGGCCCGGCCGGCCCGACTGGCGTGCCACCATGGCGCAGATGGCCCGCCACGGCGGCGACTGGGGGGCGATGCAGTGGCGCGCGCCGCGCCAGCAGCCGGCGCCGCTGGTGGTGCTGGCCGACATCTCGGGCTCGATGAGCCGCTACTCGCGCATGCTGCTGCACTTCGCCCATGCCCTGGGCCATGGCGATGCGCGGGTGGAGAGCTTTGTCTTCGGCACCCGGCTGACGCGCACCACCCGGCTGCTCAAGGGCCGCGACCCCGACCTGGCCATCGCCCAGGTGGTGCGCACGGTGGCCGACTGGTCGGGCGGCACCCGCATCACCACCAGCCTGCATGATTTCAACCAGCGCTGGGCGCGCCGGGTGCTGGGTGGCCAGGCCACGGTGCTGCTGATCTCTGACGGCCTGGAGCATGGCGACACCACGGCGCTGGGCTTCGAGATGGAGCGCCTGCACAAGAGCTGCCGCCGCCTGCTGTGGCTGAACCCGCTGCTGCGCTTCGCCGGCTTCGAGCCGCGTGCCGGTGGCATCAAGGCCATGCTGCCGCATGTCGACCGCCTGCTGCCGGCCCACAATTTGCAAAGCCTGGCCGACCTGGCGCTGGCGCTGCGCCAAGCGCCGCCGCTGTCGCACACCGGGCGTGCCGCGCGCTGAACCACTGTCGATCAATCCAGCCGATTTCAAACCACGGGCTTCTGCCATGCAACTCACCAACCAACAAACCCTGCCCGTCAGCCAGGCCCAGGCCTGGGAGGCGCTCAACGACACCGGCCTGCTGCAGCAGGCCATCCCCGGCTGCGAGGGCCTGACGCCGATTGGCGAGAACCAGTACGAGGTGCTGATCACCGCAGCCATCGGCCCGGTCAAGGCCAAGTTCAAGGGCAAGCTGCAGCTGGAAAACCTGCAGCCGCCCACCAGCTACACCCTGCGCTTTGAAGGCCAGGGCGGCGCCGCCGGCCACGGCAAGGGCCATGCCGAGATCCGGCTGGAGGCCGCCGGCCCACAAGAGACGGTGCTGCACTACACCGCCCATGCCACGGTGGGCGGCAAGATCGCGCAGATCGGCTCGCGCCTGGTCGACATGGCCGCGCAAAAGATGGCCACCGAGTTCTTCGAGACCTTCAAGGCCAAGCTGCAGCAGCGCTTCCCGGTTGCTGCCCCGGCCGAGCCGGCCCCGGTGGCCGCGCCGCAAACCCTGGTGGCGCGTTTGCTGGGATGGCTCAAACGCCTGTTTGGCGTTTGAATCGGCGTTTTACCCAAGCACCGGAGGCCCCATGCTCGACATCGCCACGGTCCAGCAAATGCTGGACCCCGTCTTCCCGGGCCTGATGGGCGTGACCCTCACCGAGCTGGCGCCCGACCGGGTGCGGGCCACGATGCGGGTGCGGCCCGATCTGTGCACCTCGGGCGGCATCTTGCACGGCGGCGCCTACATGGCCTTTGCCGACACCCTGGGCGCGGTGGGCACGCTGCTCAACCTGGCCGCAGGCAAGCGCACCACCACCACCGACAGCAGCACCAAGTTCATCGCCTCAGTCAAGGTCGGCAGCATCGCCAGCGCCGAATGCGTGGCCCTGCACCGCGGCCGCAGCACCATGGTCTGGCAGACCCTGGTGCGCAATGCCGACGGCAAGCTGTGCGCGGTGGTCACCCAGACCCAACTGGTGATCGACGCGCCGGCATCGCCCGCCGCCTGACCCGCAAACCCTGACCCCACAAGCCGGGGGGCACAGCGCCCGCTCGACTGCCTACAGTCACAGGCTTGCCCACGCCAAGGAGGCTTTTCATGCCACTGCCCGCAAAACCCCTGCAAAGGCTGCTTGCTTCGATCAGCCTGGCCACCCTGGTGGCCGCAAGCGCCCACGCCGCCGCGCCGGCCAGCATCGCCGGCCTGAGCCTGCAACTGGAGGCCGACTCGGGCCTGACGCTGGACGGCAGCAACGACGTCATCACCTGGCTGGACCAATCCGCGCTGCACCACGATGCCTCGGGTGTCAGCGGCTACTACGCCCAGGTCAGAGGCGCCACGATGAACGGCATCGCGGTGCCGACCTTCAGCGACAGCTACCTGGTGATCGCCGGCCCGCCCATCACCGGCCCGCAGTTCACGATCTTCTCGGTGGCGGCCACGCCGCAGACCGGCGGGTCGGATGGCTTCCGCGAGTTGGTGTCCAACTGGTCACCCACCAACACCCTGACCTCGGTGTTTCTCGGCACCGTGGGTGACTCGGCCGCGCCCAGCACCAGGCTGCGCCTGACCGACGATGTCGGCGGCGCCAGCGATGCGGCGCATCTGCAAACCGGCGTGGCCAGCATCGCCAACCCGGCGGCCGGCTTTGTGCTCACCGGCATCAGCGGCGCGGCGGCGGCCGAGCTTTACCTGGGCCAGGCCCTGGCCCACAGCGCGGCGGCACTGATGCCGCGCGACCTGTCCGGCACCTGGGTGGTCGGCGCCCAGGGCGACACCGGCGGCGAATACTGGAACGGCCCCATCGCCGCACTCATCATCTACGACCGCGCGCTGGATGCCGCCGAGCGCAGCCAGGTGATCGACTACCTGGGCCAGAAGTACCTGGGCACCGCGCCGGTGCCCGAGCCCGCCGGCTGGGCCCTGATGCTGGGCGGTCTGGCCTGCATGGCCGCGCTGGCCCGCCGCCGCCGTCATTGACGGCCGCTGGCTGCCAGCCAGCGCCTTGATGCGCTGAGGCGGCCTCAGCCCAGTTCGGCGACAAACAGCAGGTCGTCGCCGTCGGCCTCCAGCGAGTGGATCTGCAGGCCCGCCGGGCTGCCGTCCCACCAGCGCGCGGCCAACGGCGTGCCATCGACAAACACCGGCCCCGGGTCGGGGCCGAACAGGTCGCGGCTGTCACCGTCGCCGTTGCCGCGGCCCAGGTCGTCGGCGCCGTCGGCCTGCAGCAGCACACACTCGGCATGCTGGTGGCCCTCGGGTGCGTCCAGCGGCCGGGCATTGCTGCCCAGTTCGTCGATGTGCCAGATGGCCAGGCCCGAGCCGGGCAGCATTGCGTCGCGGCCGGTCTGGCGGCGGTTTTCCAGGATGAAGTACTCGGTGTCGCTGCGCTGGTGCAGCAAGAAGCGGTTGCTGCTGGCCGGGGGCAGGCGGTGGCGGTCGGCCGTCAGCGGCGTGGCCTGGCCCCAGCCGGCGCGGTAGCGCAGGTAGGCGCCCACCTGGGTGGGCTGGCCGGGGTCGGGGTTGGCGCCCAGGCACATCAGGCAATAGCGACCCACGCCGATGCGCTGGTCGGCGTATTGGTAGAGATCCGGAAAGTCGCACAGCATGTGGCCGTTCTCGTGGCAGTACACGCCCAGGCTGAGGCGGTCGCCGATGCTGGTGATCTGGTAGTCCATCGCGGCACGGCCGGCGGCCAGCCGCACCGGCAGGTCCAGCCGCGACGCATGCGGCCACAGGCCCTGGCCCCACACCGCAGCCGGCGGCCCGGCATAGAGCACATTGGAGGCGTAGACCGCCTGCTGCGGGTCAGCGGTGAGGCCGCTGAAGTCGAATCCGGCCTGGACATGGCAGGCCAGCGCCTCGTTGATCAGCTCGAGGGCCCGCACCGGGTAGGCCACGCCGGTATCGCCGTAGTGGCTGCTGTCCTGGCGGGCGGTGTAGTAGGGCGCCACCACCGTGCGGTAGCGCAGGCTGCCGTTGGAGACATCCAAGAAGTAGTCCTGCACCGACCCATGGTTGCCAAAGCCGCTGTAGCCTGGCTGGTTGCAAAAGGCGTCAACCTCCTCGCGGCTGATCTGGGCCGGCGCGTCCGGAAAGTCGATCAACAGGCACAGCCCGGTGTAGTCGCCCAGCGTGGGCCGCCGTGGTGGCGCCCGGGTGGCGCCGCCTGATTTGACCTGCTGCAGCAGGTGGGCGCGATGCTGGTCGCGGCGGTCCTGCCAGCGCGGCTTGGCCAAGGCCAGCGCGGCGCGGGCAGGGCGGGTGGCACCGGCATCGGGCTCAGCAAGACGGAAGAAGCCGGTGTTGGGATCTTGCACCACCACCCGGCCGTCGGCGCTGCGAAAGTCGGCGCCGCGCGGGCTGCCCGAGGCCAGCACCTGCAAAGCCTGGCCACCTGTGGCGGTCACCCCCATCGGTTTGTCTGCAAACGGGACTGACATGCTGCTGCTCCTCAAGGCCTGGGATCGGCCCACTGTGCAGCAGCGTGGCGATCCCACCATCCCTACTTCGAAGGACTCGGCGGCCAGCGGCCGGCCGCATCATCGGCGCCGGTGGGCTGGCCCCGACGCGGCCCCGGGTGACGCAAATGGGAGCGGCAAGCATGGGCAAACTGGCTTTGTGCATCGGCATCAACGACTACCCCGACACCGACATGGACCTGCGCGGCTGCGTCAACGACGCCCAGGACTGGGCCGCCGAGCTGACGCGCCGTGGCTACGCGGTGAGCCTGCTGGTCAACCAGCAGGCCACCAAGGCCGCGATGCAGGCCGCGATGGCCGAGGTGATCGGCCGCGCGGTGGCCGGCGACAGCCTGGCCATCACCTTCTCGGGCCATGGCAGCTATGTCTTCAACACCGACCCTGACGAGGCCGAGCCCGACGGCTACGACGAGGCGCTGTGCCCCTATGACGTGGCCACCCTTGGCGAGCCGCTGATCGACGACGAAATCCACGCCCTGCTGGCGCAACGCGCGCCCGGCGTGCGGCTGCTGCTGATCGCCGACAGCTGCCACAGCGGCACGGTCAGCCGCAGCACCCAGCCGCTGCAGGCCGACGCACCGCGCAAGCGCTTCCTGCCGATGGCCCACTGGCTCAAACCCGCCCAGCAGGCGCGGGCCGCCGGCCTGCAGGCGGTGCTGGGCGACCAGCACAGCGCAGGCTCGGCGCTGGCGCCGCCGCCCGACGATGACAACACGCTGGACGACGTGCTGCTGGCCGGTTGCCAGGAGGGGCCCGACAACTACAGCTACGACGCCACACTGGACGGCCGGCCCAATGGCGCCTTCACCCACTACGCCTTGAAAGCGCTGCGCGACCTGCCGGCGGGCGCCAGCTATGACGACTGGCACCGCGCCATCAGCCCCGAGTACCTGCCCAGCCTGGCCTTCCCGCAGACGCCGCAGATCGTGGCCATGGCCAACGCCCGGCAACGCCCGGTGCTGGCGTAAGCCCATGGCCACCCGCAAGCCCAAAGCCTCGCGCGGCGCAGCCAGCCCGCCGCCCGCGCCTCCGCCTGAACAAGCACCCCTGCTGCTGCCGCCAGGCCCGGCCGCGCTGCGCTTCAAGGGCCGTCCGCTGGCGCTGCCGTCGGTGGCCGGGCTGCTGCATTCGGCCAGCCGCTCGGCCATCCGCTCGGCAGGCAGCCCGCTGCAGGACGCGCTGTTTCTGCCCGACGGCTACCTGCAGGTGACCGAGGCCCACGACCTGGGCGCCACCGCGCGCGGCCTGTCGGATGCCTTCGAGACCACGCTGGCCGGCGACGCCAGCGAGGTGTTGGTGATCGAGCTGGCCGACGGCGGCACGCTGATCACCAGCACCCAAGGCCTGACCGACGCGCTGGCCCGCAACCGGCCCGACTTGATCGGCGCCGACGGCGCGGTGCTGTTCGACCGCCTGTCGAGTGGCGATGGCGCCGCCCGCGGCGTGCTGGCGGACCTGGTCGGCGGCATCGTCAGCAAGGTCTTCAAGCTGCTGGTCGGCGTGGCGCAGCCCAGCGACCCGATCGTGGATCTGGCCGTCGGCAAGCTGGCCGAGTTGGTCGGCGCCAAGGTCGGCGCCAAGGTCGGCGCCAAGGCCGAGGACGCGGCCGTCGCCCAAGCCGCCCTGGGCCTGTCATGGCTGGGCGCCAAGGCGCTGATGTGGGCGGTTGAAGAAAAACTGCAGCGCCCGGCCGGCAAGCTCTACCGCTGGCAGGGCGAGGGCGAGCTCACCGCAGCCGGCGCTGCCAGCGGCCCGCCGGCCGACGAGACCCGGGCCATGCTGGTGTTCATCCATGGCACCGGGTCCAGCACGCTGGGCAGTTTTGGGGCCCTGCAGCGCCATGATCGCGGCCTGTGGGCAGTGCTGGAGGCAGCATTCCCCGGCGGCATCTACGGCTTTGAGCACCGCACGCTGTCTGAGGGCCCGATCGACAACGCCCTGCAGTTGTTGGCCGCGCTGCCGCCGCAGGCCCAGCTCAGCATCGTCAGCCATTCGCGCGGCGGCCTGGTGGCCGATTTGCTGTGCCTGGCTGATCTGGACCGCTGCATCGCCGACTACCACTATGAGTTCCCGGCCGCCGCCGTGGCGCCAAAGCTCGCTGACGCCCACGCCGAGCAGCAACTGCAGTTGACCGCACTGGCCGCCTTGCTGCGCGAGCGCGCGCCGCAGGTGCAGCGCTATCTGCGGGTGGCCAGCCCGGCCCAGGGCACCAAGCTGGCCAGCGGCAACATCGATGTCTTTCTGTCGGGCCTGCTCACGCTGATCGGCGTGGTGCCCTACTTCTTTGGCAACCCGCTGTACGCGGCCTTCAAGCGGGTGGTGATCGAGGTGGCCAGGCGCCGCACCGACCCGCACCTGGTGCCGGGCATCGAATGCATGCTGCCCGATTCACCGCTGGCCGCGCTGCTGGCCCGCGCCGAGCCGCGGCCCGGCGTGCAATTGGGGCTGATCGCTGGCGACATCGAAGCCTCCAACCTGCTGGTGCGCCTGGGCGTGCTGCTGACCGACTTTTTGCTGTTCGACCAGGTTGACAACGATCTGGTGGTCGACACCGGGTCGATGCTGGGCGGCATTGCCGCCAAGGCCGGCGCCAGGGTGCTGTTTGACCGGGGCGCTGCGGTCTCGCACTTCAACTACTTCAGCAACCAGGACACCCGCAGCGCACTGCGCGACTGGCTGACCAGCGCGCGGCCGGCCGATGACCCCGCCTTCCAGGCCCTGCCCGGCCACTTTGAGAGCCTGGACGCGCTGGGCATCAGCGCCCGGGGTGCCGGCGATGCCGACCGGCCGGTGGTGGTGCTGCTGCCCGGCATCATGGGGTCGCACCTGGCGGTGCCGCGCGACGGCCGCATCTGGCTGGCGCCGCTGCGCATCGCCATCGGTGGGCTCGACCAATTGGCCTGGGACAAGAACGCTGTCGAGGCCGAGGCGGTGTTCGACATGGCCTATGGCGCGCTGTGCCGGCAGTTGGCGGCCAGCCACCGCGTCGTCACCTTTCCCTATGACTGGCGCTTGCCACTGGACGTGCTGGGCGACCGCCTGGGCGAGCTGCTAGCGCGGCTGCAAAAAGACAGCCCCCAGCCGATCCGCCTGCTGGCCCACAGCATGGGCGGCCTGGTGGTGCGGGCCTGCATCCACCGCCGCCGCCCGGTGATGGACGCGCTGATGGCCCGCGACGGCGCCCGCCTGGTGATGCTGGGCGTGCCCCACCAGGGCTCGCACAGCATGGTCGAGAACCTGCTGGGCAAGGGCAGCAACCTGCGCACCCTGGTGCGGCTGGATCTCAAGCACGATATGCAGCAGGTGCTGGACCTGGTGGCCGACTTTCCCGGCACGCTGCAATTGCTGCCCCGGCCGGGATTCACCGACACCTTCCAGGGCAGCCAGGGCGGCGGTGAAGCGGCGGGTGTGCGGGCCTATTTCAAGCCCGACACCTGGGCCACGCTCAAGCTGCTCAACACCGACCTGTGGTTCGGCAACCAGCGCGGCGCCACCCCCAGTGCCGGCATGCTGGAGCGCGGCAACTGGCTGTGGCAGCAGGATCAAAAAGCCAGCGGCGACGGCACGCCCGCCCTGCCCGCCGGCTACGCGGCCAAGTCGGTCTATGTCTGCGGCGTGGCGCCCAACACCGCCTGCGGCCTGCGGGTGGAGGGCGGCCGGCTGCGGATGGTGGGCACCCACCGTGGCGACGGCACCGTCACCTGGGATTCCGGCCGCATCGGCGGCATCGGCAGCGTCTACTACCTGCCGGCCCTGCACGGTGATTTGCTCAACAGCCGCGCCTACTTCGGGGCGATCACTGACCTGCTGGTCAGCGGCGCCACCGCCGGGCTGCCGACCACGCCCCCGGCGCAGCGCGCCGCCGACGCCGCCGGGCCGCGGGTCTACGACCCCGGCCCGCCCGAGCTGGCCGACAGCGGCAATGCCGAGCTGGCGCTGCTGGGCGGCAGCCCCAGCCGGCAGGTGCAGGCGCGGGCCCGCCGCGGGCTGGTTGTCACGGTGCGCGGCATGGACCTGCGCTTTGTCACCGCCCCCATCCTGGTGGGCCACTACCAGAGCGACCCGATCGCCGGCCCCCAGCACTTGATCGACACCGAGCTGCTGGACGGCAAGCTCAGCCAGCGCCACAGCCTGGGCCTGTACGCCGGCCCGCTGGGCAGCGCCACGGTGGTGCTGCAGGCCCCCAACCCGGCCGAGCAAGCGCGCGGCAGCCTGGTCGGCGCGGTGGTCACCGGGCTGGGCGACTACAGCGGTGCGCTCAGCCAGGACAACCTGCTGCAGGCGGTGCGGGCCGGCGTGCTGCGCTACCTGCTGCAGGCGGTGGACGTGCTGGGCAGCGCCGAGCGCGAGCTGCCACTGGCCAGCCTGCTGCTGGGCTACAACTCGTCGGCCAACTTGTCGGTGGCGGCGTCGCTGGAGGCGCTGGTGCGCGGCGTGATCGAGGCCAATGCACGTTTTGCCGACACCACCGGCCTGAAGCTGCGGGTGGCCAGTCTGGACATCATCGAGCTCTACCAGGACACCGCCATCACTGCGGCCTATGCGCTGCGGCAATTGACGCCCCTGCTGGCCCCACTGGCCGCCAAGCTCGACACCCAACTGGTCTGCGCCAGCGAACTGGTGCAGGGCAACGGCCTGCGCCAGCGCTTGTTTGACGGCGGCAATTCAAACTACTGGCCGCGGCTGATGGTCACCGATGCCGACAGCAGTGGCGACGACGACAACAGCAGCATTGGCCCGCCACCGGCCAGGCCGTCGAGCCCGCCTTGCACAGCAGCCGCCGGCCGCAGCGGCGTGCGGCTGGCCGACCGTCTGCGCTTCCTCTACGTCGGCCAGCGCGCGCGGGCCGAGTCGATGCTGCAGCAGCGCCAGCCCGGGCTGATCGAGGCCCTGGTCGGCCAGCAGATCGGCAACGCCGTGTGGAACGAGGACTTCGGCCGCCTGCTGTTCCAGCTGCTGGTGCCGCCCGACTTCAAGGACGCGCTGCGGCAACTCGATCGCATCGTGCTGGTGGTCGATGCCGCCACCGCCAACCTGCCCTGGGAGCTGATGCTGCCCGAGGCCCTGGGCAGCAGCGCGGCTGGCGCCGCCCCGGAGCGCCTGCCGCTGGCGGTGCGCAGCTCGGTGGTGCGGCAGTTGGCGTCGGGCCGCTTCCGGCGCCAGGTGCGCCAGTTGCCGTCGCGCAATGCGCTGGTGGTGGGCAATCCGTCGGTGGCCGGCTTTGCCAGCCACTTCCCCGACCCCAGCAATCCCAAGGGCCTGGAGCCCGCCGCGTTGCCCGGCGCCGAGACCGAGGCCACCGAGATCGCCAAGCTGCTGGCCAGCCTGGGCTACGCCGTCAGCCGGGCCATCGGCAGCGACACCACCGCGGCCATGGTGCTGGCCAAGCTCTACCGCCAGCCCTACCGGCTGCTGCACATCTCCGCCCACGGCGTGTTCGAGCAATGCCATATCGACGGCCTGCCGCGCAGCGGCGTGCTGCTGTCGGGCGGCCTGCTGATCGGCGCCGCCGAGATCGCCGCGATGGAGCTGGTGCCCGAGCTGGTGTTCCTGAACTGCTGCCACCTGGGCCAGGTGGAGGCCACGGTGCGGCGAGGCAACAAGCTGGCCGCCAGCGTGGCGCGCGAGCTGATCGACATCGGCGTGCGCTGCGTGGTGGTGGCCGGCTGGGCCGTCACCGACAGCCTGGCGCAGCAGTTCGGTGAGGTCTTCTACCAAGCCCTGATGCAGCAGCGCAAAACCTTTGGCGAGGCGCTGTCGGCCGCCCGCCGCGCGCTCTGGGACAAGCAGCCCGGCGACATCACCTGGGGCGCCTTCCAGGCCTACGGCGACCCCGGCTGGCGCGCCGAGCCGGCCGCCGACGGCGCCGGTTTTGGCGGCGATGGCGACGAGCCCTTTGTGTCGATGGAAGAGCTGCTGGACCAACTGGCCCGGGCCCGCGCCGAGCTGGCCCGCCGCCCCGAGCGCCAGACGGCCGCCGAGACCCAGGCCCTGGTCAAGCGCATCGACACCTTGCTGGAGAACCGCTGCCCGCCGGCCTGGCTGGCCCGGCCGGCGTTGCAGTCGGCCCTGGGCGCCACCTGGCGCGACCTGGGCCAGCCGCAGCGGGCCTACCCGGCCCTGCTGGCGGCGATCCAGGCCGACGACCAGAGCGGCCGGGTGCCGATCCGCGATGTCGAGCAGCTCGCCAACATCGAGGCCCGGCTGGGCGAAAAGATCGCCCGCGCGGCCTTGGGCAAGCAGCCGGTAGACCCGGACGAGGTCCAGCGCGGCGAAGACAACATCCACCGGGCCATCGAGCGGCTGGACATGCTCGACAAGATCGTCGCCGGCCCGGCATCGACTGACAGCAGCGCGGCCCCGCCGCTGGCCCCCAATGCCGAACGCGCCGCGCTGCTGGGCAGCGCCTGGAAGCGGCTGGCATCGGTGCAGGCGCAGCGGCTGCTGAGCCTGCCTGACAGCACGCTGGCCGGCGAGCGCCAGACACTGCTGACAACCCTGCGCGAGACCCTGGCCAAAGCCAGCCTGGCTTACCGCAGCGGCGAGGGCCAGCCCGGCGGCACCTTGTTCATGCCCTACAACGTGCTCAACCGGCTGGCCCTGGACAGCCTGCTCGGCAGCCCCGACGACGCCGCTGCCCAGGCCGAGGCCAAGGCGCTGGCCGATCAATGTCGCCGGGCGCTGGCGGCGGCCTTTGGCACTGAGGGCGATGTCTGGCTGGCGGTGATGCAGCCCGAGACCATGCTGATCGAGCAATTGCAAAGCGGTGGCCTGGCCGCCGATCCCGCCAGCGAGCTGGGCCTGGCGGCCTGGCAGCACGTGTCGGGCGCCTATGCCCAGGCAGTGGCCACGCTGCTGATCCGGCCCTGGCAGCTGGATTCGGTGGTCGGCCAGTTGAGCCTGCTGGCGACCTTCAGCCAGGCCCTGCACCTGGGCGATGGCCAGCGCGGCTGGCTGCGCCAGGCCGCGCAACTCGATCGGCTGGCGCAACAACTGCAGCCGGGCCGCAGCCCTGCCGTGGCCCGCCGCTCAACGACCGGCTCCTAAAATCGCCGGATGAGCTCCGGAGCCCGGGTTTGAAGTCGCGTGGCGTGCACCTGCAGTACAGCTTTGAGGCCACCGACCAGCGCGGCGCCTTGCTGCACAACCCGCTGTTCGACCTGCTCAGCGCGGTGCACGAGTCGGGCTCGATCACCCATGCCGCCAAGGCCCTGGGTGCGTCCTACCGCCACACCTGGGGCCAATTGAAGCGCTGGGAGGCGGTGATGGGCGAGCCGCTGGTCACCTGGGCCCAGGGCCAGCCCGCGCGGCTGACGCCCTTTGCCGACCGCCTGCTGTGGGCCGAGACCCGCGCCCGCACCCGGCTGACGCCCCACATCGAGGCGCTGCGGGCCGAGCTGGAGCGGGTGCTGGCCGACGCGCTGGACGGCAGCCAGCATGTGCTGACGCTGTT
>JANLZT010000426.1:0-2853 GCA_031366465.1 Betaproteobacteria bacterium
ACAGGTCGCCCTTGATGCCAGCCTCGTAGGAGGTGATGGTCTCGGGCCCGGCCTGGGTCTGCGGGCCGAATGCCGAAGCCGCCTGGATGCTGGACCCGCGAAAGCCCGTGGCCACCCGGCCGTAGGCATTGAGGGCCGGGCTCAACGCATAGCTGGCGCTCAAGTCACCGCTCAAGTTGGCGTCACTGGTGTTGGCGGTCGTGCCTTTGCTGATGTTGACCGTGCCCTGGATTGCGGTGGTGGAGAAATCCTTCTTGTCCTGGGTGAAGCGCAGGCCGGCGCGCACCGACAAATCCTTGCTGACGAAATAGTTCACCGACCCATAAGCCGCCACCGCGTTGTTGGTCTGCTTGGACGTGGCCAGGCCGGTCTGCACGCCACCGCCCAAGGTGGCGTAGTCGAAGCTGTCGATGGCGTATTTCTCGTGAAAGAAATACAGCCCGGCCTGCCAGGCCAGCGGCCCGGCGCTGTTGGACTCCAGCCGCAGCTCTTGCGACAACTGGCGATGGTCATGGATGCCACCGGCGGTCTCGGACGGGAAGGGGATCAGGCCCGGGCCACCGCCGCTGGGCAGAAAGGCCGCGCCAAAGCCGCCGTCGATATCGCCCCGGCTGTAAGCATGCACGCTCTCGAAGCCGGTGATCGACTGCAGCTTCATCGCACCCAGGTTCCAGCTCAGCCGCAGGCTGCCGCCGGTGTTCTCCAGGGTCTGGCGGTTCTGGCCGTCGGTGGAGATGCGCGCCGGATCAAAGCCGGCCACCAGATCATTGCTGCCGGCCTGGATGATGTTGGCCCGGAACAGCCGCGCCGAGCCCTGCAGCGAGCGGTGGTGCAGGTTGAACAGGGCCGAGAAGTCGCCGGTCGGCGCGTACAGGGCCTGCAGCCGCAAGGCGCGGTCGTCATAGCCTTCGAGGTTCTGGGTGGGGGCGCTGGCGATGGTGTTTTTCACCCAATCGTCGCGGTGCTGCACCTGGGCCGAGATGCGGGCCGACCAATCGTTGCCCAGTTGCAGATTGCCGGCGCCTTCGAGGTTGACCGTGCCATAGGTGCCGTAGCTGATGCTGCCGTAGCCGCTTTGCTTCTTGGACGGCTTGACCGAATCGAACTTGACCACCCCGGCCGGCGTGTTGCGGCCGAACAGCGTGCCCTGCGGGCCGGCCAGCACCTCCACCGCCGCCACATCGAAGACCGGGAAGCCCTTGAGGATGGGGTTCTCCTGCACCACATCGTCATAGACCAGCGACACCGGCTGCGAGGCATTGCTGCGGAAATCGGTGTTGCCATAGCCGCGGATGTAGAAGCGCGGGAAGGCGCGGCCGAAAGATGATTCGATGTTCAGGCTGGGCACCCGGCCCGAGAGCATGCGCACGTCCTGGCCGCTGGAGTTGATGACGTCGAGCTTCTCGCCCGAGAGCTGGAAGACGGCGCTGGGCACGTCCTTGATGTTCTCTTCGCGGCGCTCGGCGGTGACGGTGACGGTCTGCAGCTTGCCGCCCTCGGCGCCGGCCTGGGCCCAGGCGATCGGAGCCGCGCCCAGGCTGCTGAGGGCCAACGCGAGGGCAGCGGCCAGGGGACCGGGACGGGGACTGCGGGTGGGGTGAGCGTTGAGGCGGGCCATGCATATGCTCCGGTGGGGATGAAGGTGTCGCGCTTGCACGCAAGGCTTGTGCCCGTTGCGCTGGGTAGGTCTATTTGCTGTCCGGCGTGACCACGTCGATGGTCTTGCCGATCACCTTGCCGGTGACCGAAACCGTGGTCGACACCACCGCGCCGGTGACGCTGATCGCCGCACCGGCGGCCGCACCGGCCACGCTGACCACCGCGCAGCCGCTCAGCAGCGCGCCAGCGGCGGCCGCAGCAGCCAGCCAGGGCAGGCAGGCGCCAGGGCGACGAAGAAGGGTGGGTGAGGACGCTGTCATGGCGCGATTGTGTCGTCGGGCTGGCCAAAGGTATCGGTGAAACTGAACCACAAGGAGACGTAGAACGCCGCCGAGAAGGCCAGGCCGATCGGCATCGTCAGCAGGCCCAGCACCTGGCGGGCGCCGGTCAGCATCGCCACCAGCGCCACCAGCAGCGCCACCGCCAGCATCAGCCCGGCCCAAGCCATCAGGTACACCGCGAAGGCGCCGCGCGTGCGCCACAGCGCCAGGCTGCTGGTGAACAAGGCCTGCAGCACGCCCTGGCCGCCCCAGTGCACCAGTGCCGGCGCATGCCAGAAGGGCACCGCCAGCAGCCCGGCCAGGCCAAAGCGCAGCAGCATGCCGTGCAGCAACTGCGGGTCGGCGACGATGG
This sequence comes from Betaproteobacteria bacterium, assembly GCA_031366465.1. Classification (GTDB taxonomy): domain Bacteria; phylum Pseudomonadota; class Gammaproteobacteria; order Burkholderiales; family Burkholderiaceae_C; genus Pseudaquabacterium. The sequence continues at coordinate 2,293 of JANLZT010000426.1, forward strand.
CGTCGATGCGGGCGGCCGCCTTGGCGTCGCCCCCCTGGGCCATCAGGCGCTGCAGCTCGTCGAACAGGCCGGCATCGACCCAGTCGGCCAGCGTGATCACCACCATCGTGCCCAGGGCATACAGCCCGCACAGTGCCCATTGCGCCCGGCGTTGCGAGCGCTGCGGGTGGCGCAGGCCTTCGATCAACTGCAGCGCATGCACCGGCCCGCCCTGGGCCGCGCTGCGGCTGGCGATCATGAAGCCCAGGCTCAGCATCGGCAGCAGGGCCATGCCCAGCGCGCCGCCCAGCACCGGCACCAGCACCATCAACAGCAGCACCGTCATCAAAAAGAAGGTGAACAAGCCGACCAAGGCCAGCGGCCGCCGCCACCACAGGGTGATGGCCTGGCGTACCCAGGCCAGGCCCTGGCGGGGCGCCACCGCGTGAAGTCGAAGTGCCATGCGCGAGACTTGGTTGCTGTGCGGAGGAGGGGAGGCTGTCAGCCGGCTGCATGCCAGGGCTGGGCGATGCGCGCGCGCAGGATGCGCTGGAAGTGCAGCGGGTCCTTGGGCTTGAGCAG
>JANLZT010000427.1:0-3404 GCA_031366465.1 Betaproteobacteria bacterium
GCCAGCAGCACCACCACCAGCGGTTGGCGCAACAAGAACAGCAGCAGCACCAGCGCCAGCAGCGACAGCGCGGTCATTCCTGGAACTCCGGTGCCAGCGGCCGCAGCGCCGGCCAGGCGGCAAACACGAAGTAGCGCAGGCCGGCCGACAGGAAGCCCAGCGGTATTGCCGCCTGAATCGGCCAGACGGGGATGTTGAAGGCCTGGGCCCGCAGGTCAGCACCCATCGACGACTTGACGTAGACCCAGCCGAACCAGGCCACGGCGCAGAAGAACGCGCCGGTGATCAGATCGGCCAGCCGGTCCATGGCCGGGCCCCAGGCCGCCGGAATCCAGCCAAAGCCGATGCGCGGCAGCAAATGGCTGCCGGTGGCAGTAGCGATGCCCACGCCGGCAAAGCTGCCGATGACCAGCGCGTACACGCTCATCTTCTGCGAGGCATAGACCCCCGCCTGGCCCTTGAGGTTGAAGGCCCGGTAGATGGGCCCCAGCAGTTCCCGGCCCAGCACGTCGCCGATCAGCACGATGGCGATGAAGCCGAAGGCGGCGACAGCGATCAGGCATTCGATGCGGTGCCAGGTGCTGACCAGCTTGCGCACCGCTGCGGGTGCGGCTGTCAGGGCTGCGGACCGGGCGGCGGGTTGAACGGCAGTCACAAGGCGCGGATCAGCCAGCGCGCATCATTTGGCACAAGCCTTGCGGCCGGCTTCCAGCGCCGCGAAGAAGGCCTTGGATGCGCCGCCGGTCTCATCGACGATCTTGCCGTAGGTGGGCTCCATCGCCTGGCGCCAAGCGTCGCGCTGGTCCTGGGTGGCGGTGACGATCTGGCCACCGGCCTTCTCGTGCATGCCGTACAGGGTGTTCTCGAAACCGCGGATCTCACTGCGGTATTGCGCTGGCGGCACCCGGTCGCCGGCCCGAACCATGGCGTCTTGCAGGGGTTTGGCCAGCTTGTCGAAGGTGGCCTTGTTCATCAGCGTCAAGGCCGGCGCGTCATAGGTGCCCAGCCGGGTGATCACCGGCGCCACCTTGGTCAGGCCCATCGGCAGTGCCGACGTGATGGCCGTCATCACCACCTCGGCCATGCCGGTCTGGAAGGCCGGTATCCACTCGGGCAGGCCCAGCGGGTTGGGTGACGCCCCCAGCGAGGTGTAGAACAGCGCTTGCGTCTTGTTGGCATAGCTGGCGGCCTTGACGCCGTTCAACTCCTTGGGCGTGAGGTAGGCCTTCTTGCCATACAGCTCGATCGAGCCCACCTCGGTCCAGCCCAGAAACTTGATGCCCTTTTTCTCGAACAGCTCATTCACCGGCTGAGTCATGTGCTTGTCCAGCACGCAATCGAGCTCGGCGGTGCTGCGGAAGTAAAACGGCATCAGCAGCAGCGCCACCTCGGGCACCACCAGTGCTGACGAGCCGGCCGAGAAGCCGCCCATGTCGATCCGACCCCGCGCCACCTGCTGCACCGTGTCTTGCTCGCTGCCCAGTTGCGACCCGAAGAAGGGGGCGATCTTCAGCTCACCCTTGCTTTCTTCCTCGACGTTCTTGGCAAAGCGCTCGATCTGCATCACCCAGGGGTTGCCCTTGGGCGGTGCGCCGGTGGTGTAGCGCAACTCGACCGGCTTCTTGTCCTGGGCCAGTGCCGGGCTGGGCAGGCTGGCGGCCAGCGGGGCGGCCAGCACCAGGGTGAGAGCCAGCAAGGCCGGCTTGGGTGCAGTCATGAAGCGGTCTCCAACGCGGGGCAGCGGGATGGCTGGGGTGCCCGAAAGCGTTGGATGATGGTGTAAGCCACCGCCAGCAGCTACCCGGATTGGCCCTAGCGCGGTGCAGGCCGGCTGGCAAGTGCGGGCCAGCCCGCAGGCCGGCGCTGAGGCCGATCAGGCCGATCAGGCCGGCGCCAGCACCTGCAGCAGCCAGCGGTTCAGGTCGGTGATCTGCTCGGGGCAGACCGAGTGCGCCATCGGGTAGTCGCGCCACTGCACCGGGTAGCCCAGCGCCAGCAGGGCGTCGCGGGCGGCCAGGCCGCGCGCCGGCACCACCATCGCGTCGAACCGGCCATGGCACATCAGGATCGGCAGGCCGGCGTTGGCGGGGCTGCGCTCGGCAGCGGTGCTGGCAGCCAGCGGCAGATAGCCCGACCAGGCCACCAGCCCGGCCAGGCGCTGCGGCGCGCGCAGGCCCACCATCAGCGTCATCGCGCAGCCCTGTGAGAAGCCCATCAACACGGTGCGGGCCGGTGGGATGCCGCGCTCGGCCTCGCGGTCGATCAGGGCCTGCACCTCGGCCGCCGATGCCCGCAGGCCGGCTTCATCCTCGCGCCTGGCCAGGTCGGGGCCCAGGATGTCGTACCAGGCCCGCATCGGGTAGCCGCCGTTGAGGGTGACTGGCCGCACCGGTGCACTCGGGAAGACAAAGCGCACCGGCCCGATGGCCGACAGGTCCAGCTGCTCGGCGATGGGCACAAAGTCATTGCCGTCCGCACCCAGGCCGTGCAGCACGATGATGCTGGCCAACGGGTGGTCGCCAGATTGGAGTTCAAGGGTTTCGAGGGCCATGCGCGCCAGCATAGCCTGTGACGCGCGGGCCGCCGGCTTGGCGAGGGCTGCGACGCGCACTGACAAGAAGTGCCGAGTAGCCGTGGCGACAGCCACCGGCCGGCCACTGCGCTTCAATGCCGCACCCCTACTGCCCGACTGCCACGCCGATGAAGACCGCCTCCCCTGAATCGATGGGCCTGTGTTCAGCCCGCCTGGCCCGGCTGGACCGCTTTCTGGCCGACCGCTACATCGCCCCCGGCAGGCTGCCTTGCGCCCAACTGCTGGTGGCGCGCGGCGGCAAACTGGTGCACCAGTCGGTGCTGGGCCATGCCAGCCTGGAGGACCGCCAGGCGCTGGCCGAGGACAGCATCGTGCGCATCTACTCGATGACCAAGCCGATCACCAGCGTGGCCTTCATGATGCTGGTCGAAGAGGGCCTGGTGGCGCTGGACGACCCGGTGCACCGCTTCATCCCGTCCTGGCGCGACTTGCGGGTTTATCAGTCGGGCATGCCGGGCGCCTGGCAGACCACGCCCGCCGATGCGCCGATGCGCATGCTCGACCTGCTGCGCCACACCGCCGGCCTGACCTATGGCTTCCAGGTGCGAACCAATGTGGACGCGGCCTACCGCAAGGCCCGGGTCGAGCCCTTCGAGCAGGCCGGCGGGCTGGAGGCCTTTGTCGAGGGCCTGGCCCGCATCCCGCTGGAGTTCTCACCCGGCACGGCCTGGAACTACTCGGTGGCCACCGATGTGCTGGGTTATCTGGTGGGCAAGATCTCGGGCCTGCCGTTTGAGGATTTCCTGCAGCAGCGCATCCTGGGGCCGCTGGGCATGGTCGACACCGCCTTCTCGGTGCCCGACGACAAGGC
>JANLZT010000433.1:0-4949 GCA_031366465.1 Betaproteobacteria bacterium
CGAGGCCGGGCCGGGCGCGACCTGGCTCAGCGCCAGGATTGCGGGTCGGTGCGGTGCTGGCGCACAGCGGCGTCGGCACGCTCGGTCCGGTCCGGCGCTGCTGCGGGGCGCTCGGGGCGTTCAGGACGTTCGTGACGTTCAGGGCGTTCAGGCCGGGCAGCCGGCTCGGGCCGATCAGGGCGCGCGGCCGCGTCGGGCCGTGGTGCCGGCACAGGGCGCGGGGCTTCAACGCGCGGCGTGTCGATGCGCGGGCCGGGCGGCAAGGGTGCCGGCGCCACCAGCACCGCTGGCGCCGGCACTGCTGCGGGTGCCTGCACCACCGGCGCCGGGCCGCGACGGTCGTCGCGCTCGGCGCCGTGCTGGCGGTCGGGACGCTCATCGCGGCGCTCATCACGGCGGTCGTCGCGACGCGGGTTGCGGCCTTCGTCACGGCGGTCATCGCGACGGCCGTCGCGCCCGTCATCCCGGCGGTCATCCCGCCCCTCAAAGCGCCGGCCATCCGGCCGGTCTTCGGCGCGCGGTGGCAGCAGCGGGCCGGCCTGCGGTGGCCGGTGCTCAGGCCAGCCGCGCGGCGGCGCCACCACCACCACCACCGGGATCACCACCCGGGGCGGCGGCGGGCGCTGGGCGGCGCCGATCTGGATGCCCACGCTGATCTGCGGCCCCGCCACCCAGGCCTGGTGCACGGGCGCAAAGTGGGGCCTGGCCAGGCGCGGGCCGGGCGACCAGCACCAGCGGCCACTCAACATCACCCAACTGCCATAGTGGAAGGGCGCAAAACCCCAGGGCGCGGCGTCGATCCAGGTCCAGCCCCAGGGGGCCACCCAGGCCCAGCGGCCGTCGTGGAACGGCGCCCAACCCAGCGCCACCTGGCGGGGCTGCCAGACGCTGCCGTAGTCGGGGCTGTCGACCCAGTCGCCATGGCGGTCCAGGTCTTGCCAGCCGGTCATGCCAGGCGGCACATGGCGGGCGGTGATGGGGGCGTCGTCGCCGCGCTCGTCGCGGGCCACCCAGTCGGCAAAGGCATCGCGCTCAACGTTGGCCCAGGCATAGCGGGTGGGGCCGCGCCCGTGGTCCAGCCAGACGTCGGCGCGGCGCCCGGGCGGCACCATCAGGGTGCTGTCGGCGCCCTCAAAACGCAGCTCGCCGCGCCAGACGGTGGCCTGGGTGGCAGGGGTGCGGGCGTCGGCCTGGCGCTCCAGCCGGTAGTGGCCGGGCTGCAGCGGCAGCCAGCGGCCTTCGGGTGTGTTCACCACCACCGAGCCCGCATCGCCGGCCGGGGTCTGGGCCAGTCGCAGGGCCAGCGTGCCCGACTGCAGCAGCAGCTCCAGCCGGCTCTCAGCCAGTTGTTGCAGCGTGAGATCGACACCGGACCCCAGGCGCAGCGTGGTGCTGCCCAGGCGCAACTCGGCGCGTGCGTCCGTGCCGGTGCGCAGCCGGTCGCCGGCCGCCAGCGGCCAATTGCGCAGGGGCTGCTGGGCACTGCCCAGCCAGATGCCGCTGTCGCGGTCGTAGTAGCGCACCTCGCCTTGCAAGGCGCTCAGGCGGCCGACGAAACCGGGCAGTTCGCCCGGCAGCGCACCGGCATGGGCCCGCCCGGGGGTGGCGATCAGGGCAGATACCAAGGCCAGCCACAGCAAGGCCAGCCAGGCCATGGCGCGCTGCGGGCTTTGGCGGCGGGAGCTGCGGGCATCCCGGGCGATTTGATGGGGGTGGGCTGGCGTCATCGGCGGGCTCCGCCACCCCTGCGGGGCGGCCAGCCTGTTCAACGCCGCGCGCTGCGGGTGGGCTGACCCGTGAGCGTTGCCACGATGTAAAGCCCACCCCCGTTTCGGGGGCAGGGCGGCCCAGGCTCAATCGTCGCCAGCGTCGTCACCCAGCTCAGGGAACAGCACGCTGGTGAAGCCCAGCTTGCTGAGATCGCGCATGCGGGTGGGGTAGAGCCGGCCGATCAGGTGGTCGCACTCATGCTGCACCACCCGGGCGTGGAAGCCGTCCACCTCGCGCTCGATGGCCTGGCCCTGCGCATCAAAACCGGTGTAGCGGATGCGCTCAAAGCGCGGCACCTCGCCGCGCAGGCCGGGCACCGACAGGCAGCCCTCCCAGCCATCGACCAACGCATCGCCCAGCGGGGTGATCTGCGGGTTGATCAGCACCGTCATCGGCACCGGCACGGCGTCGGGGTAGCGCGGGTTGTGCTGGAAGCCAAAGATCACCAGTTGCAGGTCCACCCCGATCTGCGGCGCCGCCAGGCCGGCACCGTTGGCGGCCAGCATGGTGTCGTGCATGTCGGCCACCAGCGCGGCCAGTTCGGGCGTACCGAAGGCCCGCACCGGCTGGGCCAGCCGCAGCAGGCGGGGGTCGCCCATTTTGAGAATCTCGTGCACGGCCATCAGGTTTCTTTCGAGGTGGGTGGAGGGATGGCGGTTGGCCCGGCCCCGGCCAGCAAGGCCCGCAGCCCCGCTTCATCGAGCAGCACCAGGCCCAGCGCGCGGGCCTTGTCGAGCTTGGCGCCGGCCTCGTCACCGGCCACCACAAAGTGGGTCTTGGCCGACACCGAGCCCGCCACCTTGCCGCCGGCGGCTTCGATCAAGGCCTTGGCATCGTCGCGGCCCAGCGTGGGCAGGGTGCCGGTCAGCACCAGGGTCTTGCCGGCCAGCGGCAGCGCGGCGGCGTCGGCTGCAGCCGAGGGTTGATGCTCGGCCCAGTGGATGCCGGCGGCGCGCAGTTGCGCCACCACCTCGCGGTTGTGCGGCTGGGCAAAAAAGGTGTGGAGGCTCAGGGCCACCACCGGCCCCACATCCGGCACCGCCTGCAACTGCGCCAGCGTGGCGTCCAGCACGCGGTCGAGCGCGCCAAAGTGGCGGGCCAGGGCTTTTGCGGTGGTCTCGCCGACCTGGCGGATGCCCAGCGCAAACAAGAATCGGCCCAGCGTGGCCTGCTTGCTTTTGTCCAGCCCGGCCACCAGCCTGATGGCGCTTTTGTCGCCCATGCGGTCCAGCGCGCTGAGCTTGGCCAGGCCCAAGGTGTACAACTCGGGCAGCGTGCGCACCAGGCCGCTGTCGACCAACTGGTCCACCAGCTTGTCGCCCAGGCCCTCGATGTCCATCGCCCGCCGGCTGGCAAAGTGCAGCAGGGCCTGCTTGCGCTGGGCCGGGCAGAACAGGCCGCCGCTGCAGCGGTAGTCCATGCCGCCGCGCTCGCGCTGGGCGGTGCTGCCACAGGCCGGGCACAGGCGGGGCCAGATGCGGAAGTTGGGCACGTAGGGTGCCCGCGGGCCGGCAGCATCGGTCACCCGGCCCACCACCTCGGGGATCACATCGCCAGCGCGCCGCACGATCACGGTGTCGCCCGGGCGCACGCCCTTGCGGCGCAGCTCAAAGACGTTGTGCAGCGTGGCATTGCTGACGGTGGTGCCACCCACGAACACCGGCACCAGCTTGGCCACCGGGGTGAGCTTGCCAGTGCGGCCGACCTGAGTCTCGATGCGCTCCAGCCGGGTGAGCTGCTCTTGCGCCGGGTATTTGTGGGCCACCGCCCAGCGCGGCTCGCGGGTCACAAAGCCCAGCTGCTGCTGCAGCGCCAGCGCATTGACCTTGTAGACCACACCGTCGATGTCGAAGGGCAGTGCGTCGCGCCTGGCGCCCATCTCGCGGTGAAAGGCCACCAGGCCGGCGGCGCCGTCGGCCACCGCGCGCTCGGCGCAGACCGGCAGGCCAAAGGCCGCCAGCGCATCCAGCATCGCGCTGTGGGTGTCGGGCAGGGCCCAGCCCTGCACCTGGCCCAGGCCATAAGCAAAAAAGCTCAAGGGCCGTTGCGCGGCGATGGCCGGGTCCAACTGGCGCACCGCGCCGGCAGCGGCATTGCGCGGGTTGACAAAGGTCTTGCCGCCGCTGCTGCGCTGGCGCTGGTTGAGCCGCTCGAAATCATCGCGGCGCAGATAGACCTCGCCGCGCACCTCCAGCACCGGGGGTGCCTGGCCGGCCAGCCGCAGCGGCACCTGCTGCAGGGTGCGGATGTTCTGGGTGACGTCCTCGCCGGTCTCGCCGTCGCCCCGGGTGGCGGCCTGCACCAGCAGGCCGTCCTGGTAGCGCAGGTTGATGGCCAGGCCGTCGAACTTCAGCTCGGCGGCGTACTGCACAGCCGGCGCCTCAGCGGCCAGGCCCAGCTCGCGCCGCACCCGAGCATCAAAGGCCTCGGCACCGCTGGCCTGGGTGTCGGTCTCGGTGCGGATGCTCAGCATCGCCACCGCATGGCGCACCGGCTTGAATCCATCCAGCACCTGGCCGATCACCCGCTGGCTGGGTGAATCGGGCGTCAGCAGCGCCGGGTGGGCGGCCTCGATGGCCTGCAGGGCCTGGAAGAGTTTGTCGTACTCGGCATCCGGCAGCTCGGGCGCGTCCAGCACGTAGTAGCGGTGGGCGTGGTGGCGCAACTGGGCGCGCAGTTCGGCGGCCTGTGCTGCGAGGCCTGCGGGTGCAACGCCGGGTGCCGGTAAAGGTGCGGGGTCGGTGGTGCGGTCGGTCGACATCGCGACATTGTCTGGCAGCCGGGCCGGTCAAGGCGCCCTGCCCTGCCCGCAGGGCCTGTCGCGCCAGGACAAAAAAAACGACACCTGAGGTGCCGTTGCTGCAATTGCGGCCAGAGGCCACAGCGCACCAGGTCAGGCGCGGCGGCGCCGGCCCACCAGCGCCAGGCCGGCCAGCGCCAGGCCGACCAGCGCCAGCGCGCCGGGTTCTGGCACCACGGCTGCACCGTTCAGGCTGAACAGGCCGGGTCTGAACGGCGGCAGCGGCCCGAAGCCAGCTGGGTCACCGGAGCGCGAAATGCCGTTGAAATCGATGCAGCCCGACGCGCCCGGGACAAACGGGCCACCCGGGCCAACCACCAGGGCGTCGGGGGCGGCAATGCCTTTGACGGGCGCACCCCCCTGGTTGGCGCCACCGCTG
>JANLZT010000488.1:0-2529 GCA_031366465.1 Betaproteobacteria bacterium
CGCTTCGGCGCCACCGTGCTGGTGACGGCGCCCACGTCCTACCGGGCGCTGGCGGATGCCGCTCGCGCCGCGCGGGTGTCGGCGCCTCAGGGCGGCACGCTGCGCAAATGCGTCTCGGCCGGCGAGGCCCTGCCGGCGGCCACCCGGGCCCAGTGGCGCCAGGCCACCGGCATCGAGCTGATCGACGGTATCGGCGCCACCGAGATGCTGCACATCTTCATCTCGGCCGATGAGCAAAACGCGCGCGAAGGTGCCACCGGCCGGGTGGTGCCGGGTTACCAGGCCTGTGTGATGGATGAGCAACTGCGGCCCTTGCAGCCCGGCCAGGTGGGGCGGCTGGCAGTGAAGGGCCCCACCGGCTGCCGCTACCTGGACGACCCGCAACGCCAAGCCGCCTACGTGCAGGGCGGCTGGAACCTCACCGGCGATGCCTATCGCATGGATGACGACGGCTATTTCTGGTTCCAGGCCCGCACCGACGACCTGATCGTCTCGGCCGGCTACAACATCGCCGGGCCCGAGGTGGAGGACGCGCTGCTGCGCCACCCTGCGGTGGCCGAGTGCGCGGTAGTCGGCGTGCCGGACGCCCAGCGCGGCCAGATCGTCAAGGCCTTTGTGGTGCTCAAGCCGGGCCAGCCTGCCGACCAGGCCGCCGCGCGCGGCCTGCAGGATTTTGTCAAGGGGGCCATAGCGCCCTACAAATACCCGCGCGCGATCGAGTTCCGCAGCAGCCTGCCGCGCACGCCCACCGGCAAGCTGCAGCGCTTCCGGCTGCGCGACAGCAGTTGAGGCCGGCGGCCCGGGCCGCCGCTCACATCAGCGCCACGCCCTTGATCTGGGCAAACAGCGCATCACCGGGCTGCAGCGCCAGCGCGTCGCAACTGCGCCGGGTGATGCGGGCCAGCAGGCGCACCGCATCGGCTGGGGACGGGTCACCGGGGCCGGCGGGGTGGGCCGGCCCGGTCAATACCAGGCGCAGCAGCACCGTGCTGTGGTCGGCTAGCAGGGATTCCAGCCGCGCCTCCAGCACATTGAGCACGCTGGTTTGCAGCGGCGTTTGGCGGGTCACGCTGACATCGCGGGCCAGCACCCGTGCCCGCACCGCCGCACCCGGGGCGGCCGGCGTGGCGCCCAGCCACAGCGTGCCGCCGGCAAAGCCGATGCGCGACAGGCCGTAGTCGGCATCGTGGCTCAGCACGCGGGCGTCGATCACCACGCCGGCATCGTCCTGGCGCGCCAGTGGCAGATCGGTGCGGGCCAGCAGGCTGGCCAGCGGGCCGTCGGCCAGCACCCGGCCGGCGCGCAGCAGCACCAGGTGGTCGGCCAGCCGCGCCACCTCGTCCATCGCATGCGTGACGTAGATGACCGGCAGCGCCAGTTGCTGGTGCAGGCGCTCCAGGTAGGGCAGCAGCTCGGCCTTGCGCTCGGCGTCCAGCGCGGCCAGTGGCTCGTCCATCAGCAGCAGCCGGGGTGAGCAGGCCAAGGCGCGGGCGATCGCCACCCGCTGGCGCTCACCACCCGACAGCGTGGCCGGGGCCCGGCCCAGCAGCGCGGCGATGCCCAGCAGGTCCACCAGCGCGGGCAAATCGACGCGGGGGGTCGCTGGCGGGCCGGGCCGTGTGTCTGGCCGCGTTTCAGGCCGCGTTTCAGACCGGACACCCGGCCGGCTGCGGCGCAGCGCGTAGTCGAGGTTGCCTTGCACGCTGAGGTGTGGGAACAGCGCCGCCTCCTGGATCACGTAGCCCACCGCGCGCTGGTGGGCCGGCCGCCAGATGGCGCTGCGGTCGTCCTGCCAGACCTCGCCCTGCAAGGCCACTCGCCCCTGGGCCCGGGCCAGGCCGGCGATGGCCCGCAGCAGCGTGGTCTTGCCGCAGCCCGACGGCCCGAACAAGGCGGTCACGCCGCGCCCGGGCAGGCACAGATCAACCGCCAGGCTGAAGGCCGGGTGCTGCAGCGACAGCCGGGCTTCGATCATCAGGCGTGGGCCCCGGCACCGGCCGGTCGGCGGTTCAGGCGGTAGAGCAGCAGCAGCACCGCCAGCGCGAACCCCACCATGCCGGCGGCCAGGCGGTGGGCGTCGGCAAACTCGGCCGCCTCCACATGCTCGAAGATCGCCACCGACAGCACCCGGGTCTGGCCGGGGATGTTGCCGCCGATCATCAGCACCACGCCAAACTCCCCCACGGTGTGGGCAAAGCCCAGCACGCTGGCGGTCAGCAGCCCGGGCCGGGCCAGCGGCAGTGCGACGCTGAAAAACCGGTCCCAGGGCCCGGCGCGCAAGGTGGCGGCGGCCTCCAGCGTGGGCTCGGGGATGGCCTCGAAGGCCTGCTGTACCGGCTGCACCACAAACGGCAATGAGTACAGGATCGACGCCAGCAACAGCCCGCCAAAGGTGAAGGGCAGGCGGCCCAGCCCGAGTGCCTGGGTAAGCTGGCCCACCGGACCTTGAGGCCCCATCAGCAGCAGCAGGTAAAAACCCAGCACCGTGGGCGGCAGCACCAGCGGCATGGCCACCAGCGCCGCCACCAC
>JANLZT010000500.1:0-7803 GCA_031366465.1 Betaproteobacteria bacterium
GAGGTGCATTCGCACCACCGCCAGCAGATCGAAATCGCCCGCCATGTCGACTGGGTGTACGACTTTGCCCTCCCACCCTTGCTGCTGCATGCATGTTTTTTCAAGACGGCGCGAGCACTCAAGGCCTGGATATCGCAGCGCCCGATCAATGCCCTGACGGTGCTGGATACGCATGACGGCATCGGCATCATCGACATCGGCGCCGATGCCAGTGACCGCGAGGCCCGCCCCGGCCTGGTGCCGCCGGCCGAGCTGGACCGGCTGGTGGAGACCATCCACCGCAACAGCGGCGGCCAGAGCCGCGAGGCCACCGGTGCGGCGGCCAGCAACCTCGATCTCTACCAGGTCAACTGCACTTTCTACGATGCGCTGGGCCGCGACGACGACGCCTACCTGATCGCCCGGGCGGTGCAGTTCTTTCTGCCCGGCATCCCGCAGGTCTACTACGTCGGGCTGCTGGCCGGCGAGAACGACATGGCCCTGCTGCAGCGCAGCGGCGTGGGGCGCGACATCAACCGCCACCACTTCAGCCCGGCCGAGATCACGCTGCAACTGCAGCGCCCGGTGGTGCAGGGCCTGCTGCGCCTGATCCGGCTGCGCAACAGCCACCCCGCCTTCTGTGGCCAGTTCACGCTGGGGCCGGCGTCCGCCACCGAACTGGTGCTGGGCTGGGCCCAGGGCGACAGCAGCCTGGCGCTGCGGGTTGACTTCGCGGCCCGCCAGGCCCACATCAGCGGCCACGGGCCAGCGGGCGACAGCCACTGGCCGCTGACCAGCCCGGCGCCATCCGGCGCGGCCGGCGCGCTGACCGCATGAGCCCAGCCACCCGACCCGCCAGCCAGGCTGTGGGCACGCCTCGATCCAATCGTTTGCCGATCTCTCGGTGCCCGCTAGGCATCTTGGCGCCCTCTTTTACCAGTTCAACCCAGAAAACCATGGATAACCCTAGGAAAACTTCACAACACTGCGGTTGATGATTTCATCACAATCGTTTGCAATACCATGTGCGACCGCATCGGCGCTGCCGCATCAACGCGCCACGGGCCCCGGCCCGCACCTCACCCCCCGCCAACGCCCGCCAGGAGACAACATGAATACCCGCCCACGCCAAACCGGCCCCAAGCTCACCACCCTCGCCGCCATGCTGGCGACGTCGGCCCTTGCCGGCTGGGTCGCCACCCCGGCCTTCGCCCAGCAAGCCGCCGCCAAGGACGGCGACGTCGGCAACCTCAACCGGGTGGTCGTGACGGCCACCTCACAGGCCAAGTCCAAGCTGCGCAGCTCGGTGTCGGTCACCGACGTCGACCAGGACGTGATCAAGGATTTCGGCGCCCACACCGAGGCTGAAATCCTGCTGCTGATCCCCGGCATCCGCACCGACGCCACCGCCGGCCCCGGCGGCAACGCCAACATCACGGTGCGCGGCCTGCCGATCTCCTCCGGCGGCTCCAAGTACGTGCAGCTACAAGAAGACGGCCTGCCGACCGTGCAGTTCGGCGACATGAACTTCGGCAACAACGACTACTGGACCCGCTTCGACAACAACGTCGACAGCCTGCAGGCGCTGCGTGGCGGCTCGTCGTCGGTGTTTGCCTCGCATGCCCCGGGCGCGGTCATCAACTACATCAGCAAGACCGGCAAGGAGCAAGGCGGCTCGATCGGCCTGACCCGTGGCCTGAACTACAAGGAAACCCGGGTCGATGGTGACTACGGCACCCGCCTGGCACCCGACATGTACTACCACATCGGTGGCTACTACCGCGAAGGCCAGGGCAACCGCAACTACACCGACAACGCGCTGCTGGGCTACCAGCTCAAGGGCAACATCACCAAGGAGTTCAACAGCGGCAAGGGTTACTTCCGCCTGAACTTCAAGGTGCTGGACGAGCATGCGCCGACCACCCCGCAGACCTTCATGAATGCCACGCTCAATGGCACCCGGGTGGGCGGTTTCTCCAAGACGGCCGGCTTCGATGGCGCCCGCGACACCCAGTACTCGATCTACAACAGCTCGCTGACCAGCATCAACCCGGCCACCCGGGCCATCACCACCAGCAGCCTGCTCGACGGCATCACCAGCAACTCGCGCGCGGTGGGTTTCGAGTTCCACAACGAGCTGGCCAACGGCTTCACGGTGGACAACAAGTTCCGCCTGTCCAAGAACTCGGGCGCCTTCAATGCCCAGTTCTGGAACGTGCGCACCCTGGCTGACCTGATCGCCGACACCGGCATTGGCGCCAAATCGGCCAAGTACTTCAACGGCCCGGGCGCCGGCAGCGTCGTGACGGCCGCCAACCTGGCCACCGGCCTGGTCTCCAACGGTGCTGCCATCAACGTCAATTCGACCGACATGGGCAATGTCTTCAACGACCTGAGCGTGAGCAAGAACATCAAGCTCGACGGCGGCAGCAGCCTCGAAGCCAAGGCCGGCTTCTTCCACTCGCGCCAGAACGTGGTGCAGACCTGGTCGATTGCCGAGCGGGTGATGGAAGTCGGCCGTGACGGCCGCTTGATCGACCTGTACGACGGCGTCGGCGGCGCCGGCGCGGCACTGACCACCGGCGGCCTGACCGGCTACAACAACCAGTGGGGTGCCTGCTGCGCACGCGACATCAATGCGTCCTTCACCACCGACGCGCCCTACCTGTCGCTGTCCCTGGCCGCCGGCAACCTCGACATCGACGGCGGCGTGCGGCGTGAGAGCTTCAAGGTCAACGGCCGCTACGCGGGGTCGAAGAAGCTGGCCAACGGGCTGGACATCAATGGCGACGGCGTGATCAACGGTGCCGAGAAAAACGTCTACGTGGCCGACACCGCCAACCCCGGCCTGGCCAACTACAGCATCAGCTACACCAACTACTCGCTGGGTGCCAACTACCGCTTCACGCCCGACTTCAGCGGCTTTGCGCGCTACAGCGAGGGCAACCGCGCCATCGCCGACCGCCTGCTGTTCTCGGCCAACATTGACGCGGCCTCTGGCCTGCTCACGGCCGGCGGCAAGACTGCTGCGGTGGCACCGGTCAAGCAGACCGAGCTCGGCGTCAAGAACAAGGGCAAGACCGGCTTTGGCAATTACAGCGTGGCCGCCACCGTCTTCCACTCGACCACCAACGAGTTCGACTACGACCAGACCCGCCAGGACGACCCGACCAAACCCAACTACGCCGGCCCCAAGCTCAACCAGCAAGGCTTCAAGGCCGACGGTATCGAGCTGGAGACGGGCGTCTCGGCCGGCGCCTTCAGCCTGTTGGTGAACTTCGTCTACTCGAAAGAAGAGATCACCCAGGACCTGGGCAACCCTGGCGCGGTGGGCAAGACCTCGGCCGGCGTGCCCAAGGTGCGCTACAACATCTCACCGCGTTACTCGATCGGCAACCTGACCTTCGGCGCGGTGGTGCGCGGCCAATCGAAGGTATTTACCGGTGGCGACAACGTCAACACCATTGACGGCTACTACATCGTCAATGCCTTTGCCAACTACGATTTCGGCAATGGCCTGACGGCGTCGCTCAACGCCAACAACCTGTTCGACAAGCTGGCCCCTGCCGGCGGTGGCGGCTTTGTTGGCGGCTCGACCACGGTGTTTGGCGCGGGTGTCGAGACCGGCCGCACCATCAGCGCGACCGTCAAGTACGCGTTCTGATCGCCGGGCCGGTCAGGCTCAACCCTGATCGGCTTGTGATGGCTGGACCGACAAGGGGGCGCAAGCCCCCTTTCTCATGGTCCGCGCAAAATCGCCGCTGGCCGGTGTCGGCCCCAGACCCAAGTTGCCAGGACCCCGAGATGACAGACCACCCCCGCAGTTTGCGCAGCATCGTGATCGTGGGCGGCGGCTCGGCCGGCTGGATGGCCGCCGCCGCGTTGTCGCGGGCGCTGCAAAAGGGCTGCACGATCACGCTGATCGAGTCCGATGAGATCGGCACCGTGGGCGTGGGCGAGGCCACCATCCCGCCGATCCAGACCTTCAACCAGATGCTGGGCCTGGACGAGGCCGACTTCTTGAAGCGCACCCAGGGCACCTTCAAGCTGGGCATCGAGTTTGTCGATTGGGCCAGGCTGGGCCAGCGCTACTTTCACCCCTTTGGCCCGCACGGCCACCAGTTTGATTTGTCGCCCCAGCACCAATATTGGCTGCGTAGCCGCCACCAGCCGGGCGCTGCCGGCCTGGACGAACACTCACTGGCCTGGGCTGCGGCCAGCCGGGGCAGATTCGACAAACCCTCCCGAGACCCGCGCACGGTGCAGTCCACCTACGACTTCGCCTACCACTTCGACGCCGGGCTGTATGCACGCTATCTGCGCGAGGTCTGCGAGTCGCGCGGCGTGCAGCGGGTGGAGGGCAAGATCGCCACGGTGGACCAACGCGCGGCCGATGGCTTCATCGACAAGGTCAGGCTGGCCGACGGCCGTGAGTTTGCCGGTGATTTGTTCATCGATTGCTCGGGCTTCCGGGGCCTGCTGATCGAGGACACCCTGCACACCGGCTACGAGGACTGGACCCACTGGCTGCCCTGCGACCGCGCTTTTGCCCTGCCCTGCGCGTCGGTGGCGCCCCTCACGCCCTACACCCGGTCCACCGCACGCTCGGCCGGCTGGCAATGGCGCATCCCGCTGCAGCACCGCACCGGCAATGGCTATGTCTACGCCAGCCCCTTCATCAGCGACGACGAAGCCGCCACCACGCTGCTGGCCAACCTGGACGGCGCCGCCCTGGCCAGCCCGCGCCCGCTGCGCTTCACCACCGGCCGGCGCAAGCTGTTCTGGAACAAGAACGTGGTGGCGCTGGGCCTGGCCAGCGGCTTCATGGAGCCGCTGGAATCGACCAGCCTGCACCTGGTGCAATCGGGCCTCTCGCGGCTGCTGGCGCTGTTCCCCGACCGCGATTTCGACCCACTGGTGACGGCTGAATTCAACCGCATCGCGATCAATGAGTGCGAGCGCATCCGCGACTTCATCATCCTGCACTACAAGCTGACCAGCCGCGATGACAGCGAGCTGTGGCGCTATTGCGCGGCGATGCGGGTGCCCGAGCCGCTGCAGTACAAGATCGACCACTTCAAGCGTTACGGCCGGCTGGTGACCGAGGGCATGGAGCTGTTCGGCCCGGCCAGCTGGCTGGCGGTGCAGGTGGGCCAACTGAACTGGCCCGAGCGCCACGACCCCATCATCGACCTGCGCAATGTGGACGGCGACGCCATCCTGGCCCGCATGCGTCAGGCCATGGTGCAAGCCGCCGAGGCCATGCCCACCCACGAGGCCTACATTCAGCGCCATTGCGCGGCGCGCACTTGAGCATGCAGCCCGCCAACCCTGCCACCCCCCAGTACCGCCCGGCCTACCACTTCACGCCAGCGGCCCACTGGATGAACGACCCCAACGGCCTGGTCTTCCACCAGGGCGAATACCACCTGTTCTTCCAGCACCACCCGGGCAGCAGCGTCTGGGGGCCGATGCACTGGGGCCATGCCATCAGCACCGATTTGCTGCACTGGCAGCAGCAGCCCATCGCGCTCTACCCCGACAAGCTGGGCATGGTCTTCTCGGGCAGCGCAGTGGTGGACCATGACAACCGCGCCGGCCTGGGGCCGCCGGGCTCGTCACCGCTGGTGGCGATGTTCACCCACCACGACATGGCCGCTGAGCAAGCCGGCCATATCGACCGCCAGAACCAGGGCCTGGCCTTCAGCCTGGACGGCGGCCAGACCTGGACGCGCTATGCCGGCAACCCGGTGCTGGCCAACCCGGGGCTGCCCGATTTCCGCGACCCCAAGCTGCGCTGGCTGGCGGATCGCCAATGCTGGCTGATCAGCCTGGCCTGCGGCGACCGCATAGCGTTCTACAGCTCACCTGACCTGAAGGCCTGGGCGCTGGAGAGCGAATTTGGCGCCGGCCTGGGCGCCCACGGCGGGGTGTGGGAATGCCCGGATCTGTTCCCGCTGGCGGGCGCCGATGGCCGCGTCCGCTGGGTGTTGTTGGTCAGCCTGACGCCGGGCGGGCCCAATGGCGGGTCGGCCACCCAATACTTCGTCGGCGATTTTGATGGCCACCGCTTCACCGCCGACGACACGCAAGTGCGCTGGCTGGACCATGGCCCCGACAACTATGCCGGTGTCACCTGGGACGGCGTGCACGACCGGGCGTTGTTCATAGGCTGGATGAGCAATTGGCAATACGCCGCGACGCTGCCCACCGCGCCCTGGCGCAGCGCGATGACGATGCCGCGCGAGTTGCTGTTGCGCCAGTTGGGCGGCCAGGCCTGGGTGGCCTCACAACCGGCCCGCGAGTTGCTGGCTTTGCAGCTACCGGCCACGCTGGCCCGCAGCCAAATCAGCCTGGGTGCTGAGGCCCTGGACCTGTCAGACAGCCTGATCGGCAGCCACGGCCGCTGGGTGCTGCGCCTGGCCACCCCCGCGCTGCGCAGCTTCACGCTGAGCCTGGGCAACCCGGCCGGCGATGTGCTGCAGATCGGCTTTGATGCTGACGCCGGGCGCTGGTGGATAGACCGCCAAGCCAGCGGTGACGTCGGCTTCCATCCGGCCTTTGCCGGCCGCCACAGCGCGCCACGCATTGCCCAGGGCGCGGTGGCTGACTTGCAACTGTGGTTCGATGCCAGCTCGGTCGAGCTGTTTGCCGACGGCGGCCTGAGCACCCTGACCAGCCTGTTCTTCCCGCGCCAGCCCTGGCGCCGGGCGAGCCTGGCATCGCCCGACGGCATGCTGCTGGGCCAGCTCAGCGTGCAGCCGCTGCGCGATCCGCGCTGAGCGGGCCGGGCCCTGTCGGCCAGCAAAGGTCAGGCGTGTTCGGGCGCCTGCGCTGGCAGCTTGACAAACAGCGTGGCCAGCGCTGCGCAGATCAGCAGTGCACCGGCCAGCAGGATCACATTGCGGGCATCGCCGCCCAGCAGGCTCTTGTAGTACAGCGGCAGGGTGACGCTCTGGATCAGCATTGGGATCACGATGAACATATTGAAGATGCCCATGTAGACACCGGTGCGCTCGGGCGGGATGCTGCGGGCCAGCATCACATAGGGGTTGCCCATGATGCTGGCCCAGCCCAGGCCCACACCGATCATCGGAATGAACAGCCAGGCCTTCTGGGTGATGCCGGGGATGGCCAGCATCCCCAAGCCAGCGGCGGTCAGGCAGGCGGCGTGCATGGTCTGCGCACCAAAGCGTTTGGCAAACGGCACCAGCGCAAACGCCGCCACAAAGGCCACGGCGTTGTAGAAGCCGCCGATCTGGCCATTGGTCAGCACCGCGTCGCGGAAACCCGTGCTGGTCGGGTCACTGGTGTCGAACAGCGAGCGGGCGATGCTGTAGGTGATGTATTGCCAGTAGCAGACCATGCCGTACCACTGGAACAGCTTCATCACCGCCATCTGGCGCATCGCCATCGGCATCTCGACGATGGCATCCCAGATATCGCGCAGCGTGGCGCCCACGCCGGGCTTCTTGGCCTCGATCTCGGCGCGCTGCTCGGGTGTGAGCGGCAATTCAGGCACGCGCCAGATCGAGTAGGCGATGGTGCAGATCGACAGCACCGCGCCGATCAGGAAGGAGATCTTGGTGATCACCGGGATGTTGTTGGCATCCACCAGGTCCTTGTTCATGCCGGCCCAGACCAGCATCGACGGCGCCAGGTAGGACAGGGTTTGCGCCAGCCCGGTGAAGGCGCTTTGGGTCAAATAGCCCAGCGCATGCTGCTGTGGATCGAGCCGGTCACTGACATAGGCGCGGTAGGGCTCCATCGTCACGTTGTTGGCGGCATCCAGGATCCACAACAGGCTGGCCGCCATCCACAGCG
>JANLZT010000526.1:0-2641 GCA_031366465.1 Betaproteobacteria bacterium
ACAAATGAAATCGATGGATTCGTTCGTCAGGCTAGGCGCAAACCGCAGCCATAGCCGTAGCTATGGCGAGGATTTGCAACGACGCATGGCGGACGAAGACGCGATTTCGTGTAAGCGGTTTGGTGAAACGCAGTACTAGACCAGCGCCAGGCGCTGGTCTAGGGCAGCGGAATCACGATGCGAAAAATGGTCTGGCCCGGCTCGCTGTCGCACTCGATCATGCCCGCGTGTTGCTGCACGAATGTCTGCGCCAACGTCAAACCCAGTCCCGAGCCGCCCTCCCGCCCCGATACCAGCGGGTAGAAGATGCGATCCCGGATGTCCTCGGCCACGCCCGGTCCGTTGTCCTGGATATGCAATTCCAATGCCAAGCGATAACGCTGCTTGACTATGGTCACCTGCCGGCCCACGCGGGTGCGCAAAATCAGTTGCGCGTCGCCATCGGCGATGCGCTCGGCCAGGGCCTGGGCGGCGTTGTGGGTGATGTTGAGCACCGCCTGGATCAGCTGCTCGCGGTCGCCGCGAAAATCCGGGATCGAGATGTCGTAGTCACGCTTGACGTCCAGCCCGCGTGGGAACTCGGCCAGGATCAGCGCCCGCACCCGCTCACACACTTCGTGGATATTGACGTCGCTGACCACATGCGGCTTGCGGTGCGGCGCCAGCAGCCGGTCGACCAGGGCCTGCAGCCGGTCGGCCTCGCGGATGATGACTTGGGTGTATTCGGTCAGCTCACGGCTGCGTAGGGCCCCCAGGTCGCCTCCGGCGCCGGCCCCCCAGGGGGGAGCGCTGTCCTTGGGGCGGCCCGGCGGCCGGCTGATCTCCATCTCCAGCAACTGGGCCGCACCGCGGATGCCGCCCAGCGGGTTCTTGATCTCGTGCGCCAGGTTGCGGATCAGCTCCTTGTTGGCCTGCACTTGCCCCAGCGCGCGCTCCTCGCGGTCTTGCCGGGTTTGCTGCTCGATCTCCAGCATCTCTACCAGCACCCGGTCGCCCGCCTGGTCGATCTGGTTGACGATCACATGCACCGGCAGGGCCTCGTGCGCGGCCAGCGGGCTGCGGCGCATGCTGCCATCGAAGCGGCCGGTGGCGATCTCGTTGCGGCTGACGGCAGCCAGGGTATCGCGCAAGGGCTGGGGCTCGGGGAACCAGTCAAACAGGCTGCCGCGCAGCAAGGCCCGGCGCGACAGGCCGGCCACGTCCTCGAAGCGGGCATTGGCAAACAGCATCGCGCCGTCGGTGCGCACCACCGCCACCATGGTGGCCAGCAGGTCGAAGCTGTCGTAGGGCGAGGCCAGGGCCTTGGCCATCAGGGCGCCAGTTTGCCGATTTCGCGCTTGATCGCGGCGACGTCGCTCTCGGTGCGGGCGATGCCGCTGCGCATCTGGGCCACCCGGTCCAGGTACTGCTGGTAGTTGCGCTCCTCGCCGCGCCGCTCAGGCTCGCCGTTGTTGAAGGCGCGCTTTTGCTCGGCCAGCTTGTCCTCCTCGCGCCTGAGCTCGCTCTCCAGGATGCGGCGGGCGTCCGCGTCGCGTTGGCGTTGGGCCGCCGGGTCGACCCGGGCCGCCGATGCCCCACCGTTGCCGGCGCTGGCAGGCAGTGGCCGCGGCTTGGCGGTCTGGATCACCGTGATAGGCGCGCCTTCGATGGTGCGGCAACCGCGCTCGCGGGCCTCGTCGGCGGTCAGGGCGTCGGTGTAGAGCACCGGCGGCCCGGGGCAGCGGTAGACCGCGCCGGCCTGGGCCATCGCGGCCGGGCCGGCCACCAGGCAAAACGCCGCCCAGAGCGCCATCCACAGTCGTCGCAAGCAGCTTGGCATCGGGTCTCGTCAAGGGTTGCCGCGGCCGGCCGGCCGGGCTGGCGCATTGTCGCGCACAGCAAAAAGGGCAGCCAAAGCTGCCCTTGAGGTGCCGCTGGTGGGCGCAGTGGCCGCAGCCACCACGCCTGAACTCACAGCGTGTAGTACATGTCGAACTCGACCGGGTGGGTGGCCATGCGGAAGCGGGTGACCTCCTGCATCTTCAGGTCGATGTAGGCGTCGATGTAGCTGTCGGTGAAGACCCCGCCTTTGGTCAGGAAGCCGCGGCCCTTGTCCAGGTAGTCCAGCGCTTGCTCAAGGCTGGCGCAGACGGTGGGGATCTTGGCGTCTTCTTCGGGGGGCAGGTGGTAGAGATCCTTGGTGGCAGCCTCACCCGGGTGGATCTTGTTTTCCACACCGTCCAGGCCGGCCATCAGCAGCGCCGCGAAACCCAGGTAGGGGTTCATCAGCGGATCGGGGAAGCGGGCTTCGACGCGGCGGCCCTTGGGGTTGGCCACGTAGGGGATGCGGATCGACGCCGAGCGGTTCTTGGCCGAGTAAGCCAGCTTGACCGGGGCCTCGAAGCCCGGCACCAGGCGCTTGTAGCTGTTGGTGCCGGGGTTGGTGATGGCGTTGAGCGCCCGGGCATGCTTGATGATGCCGCCGATGTAGTAGAGCGCGAAATCGCTCAAACCGGCGTAACCGTCACCGGCAAACAGGTTCTTGCCGTCCTTGAACACCGACTGGTGCACATGCATGCCGCTGCCGTTGTCGCCGACGATGGGCTTGGGCATGAAGGTGGCGGTCTTGCCGTAGGCATGGGCCACGTTGTGGATCACGTAC
>JANLZT010000546.1:0-1629 GCA_031366465.1 Betaproteobacteria bacterium
CGCAGCGGCGCCGGCTGCGGCGTGGCGCTCGGCGCAGGCCGCCAGCGACATCACAAAGCCGGGCGTGCAGAAGCCGCATTGCGAGCCATGGCAGGCCACCATCGCCTGCTGGGCCGGGTGGCTGCCGCCCAGGCTTTCCACGGTCACCAGGGCCTTGCCGTCCAGCGTGGGCAGAAACTGCAGGCAACTGTTGATCGGTTTGAATCGCACCGCGCCGCCTGGCGCCAGCTCGCCCACCAGCACCGTACAGGCGCCGCAGTCGCCCTCGTTGCAGCCCTCCTTGGTGCCGGTGCGGGCGGCCTGCTCGCGCAGCCAGGCCAGCACCGTGGTGGTGGCCGGCAGGCCCACCACCGAGACGATGGCGCCCTGGTGCACAAAGCGGACCGGGCGGGTGGTGGGCGCGGGTGGATTGGGAGGCATGGCCAAAAGGGTAGCTGCTGATGAGGCGGGTGGTATACATCTTCATGCAAATCCTCGATCAGCGGTCGGGCTGGCCGGGCTGGCTGGGCAAGTCAGCGGCCGGCCTCGCCGATTCCACTTGACCATGCCTGCCCCCACCGCGATCCTGGCCGACCTGCTGGATTTCACGGCCGACCCCGGTCTGGCCGACCGCCACAGCACCGCTGTGCGCTGGCGCCCGGCGCACTGGCTGCTGATCGACGCCGCCGGCCGCATCCAGGCCGTGCAGCCCGAGGCCCCGGGCGACGACTGGCACAAGCTCGACCACAGCGGCCGGCTGCTGATGCCCGGCTTCATCGACACCCATGTGCACAGCCCGCAAGTGGATGTGATCGCATCCTGGGGCACCGAGCTGCTGGACTGGCTCAACACCTACACCTTCCCGGCCGAGGCCCGCCATGCCGACCCGGCCTTTGCCCGCGCCGCCGCCGATCTGTTCGTCGAGGCACTGCTGGCCCATGGCAGCACGGCAGCGGTGGTCTTCCCCACCGTGCACCCGGTCAGCGCCGAGGCCCTGTTCGAGGCCGCGCAGGCCCGGGGCATGCGGCTGATCGCCGGCAAGGTATTGATGGACCGCCATGCCCCCGAGAACCTGCGCGACGACGTGGCCCAGGCCCGTGCCGATTGCGATGCCCTGATCGAACGCTGGCACGGCCGCGGCCGGCTGGCCTATGCGGTGACGCCGCGCTTTGCCGCCACCAGCAGCGACGCGCAACTGGCGATGGCCGGCCAGTTGCTGGCCGACCATGCGGGCTTGTACATGCAGACTCATGTGGCCGAGAACCGGGCCGAGGTGGCCTGGGTGGCCGAGCTGTTTCCCAGCGCGCGCAGCTACCTGGATGTCTATGCCCGCCATGGCCTGCTGACCGAGCGCTCGGTGCTGGCCCACGGCATCTGGCTGGACGATGCCGACCGGCAGGCCTTGCAGGGCAGCGGTGCCCAGATCGCCTTCTGCCCCTCGTCCAACCTGTTCCTGGGCAGCGGCCTGTTCGGCTGGCAGCAGGCGGCTGCCGCTGGCGTGGCCGTCAGCCTGGCCTCGGATGTGGGCGGCGGCACGTCCTTGTCGATGCTGCGCACCCTGGCCGACGGCTACAAGGTGCAGGCGATGGCCGGCCAGCGCATCACCGCCTGGGCCCTGCTGCATGCCGCCACCCGGGGTGCGGCAAGGGC
>JANLZT010000650.1:0-6321 GCA_031366465.1 Betaproteobacteria bacterium
CGCCACCTTTTGCGTGCTGTCGAGCGTCGCGATCGGGTCGGTGGGCGAATACAGCGCCCGGCTGGTGGCGATGCGCGGCGCCCGGCCAACCTTGACGCGCCGGCTCTGGCCGGCCGCGGCAATGCTGCGCACGGTGCGGGCGGCGTCCAGCAGGCTGGCCTCGGAGATGTCGTCGCTGTAGGCAAAGGCGGTTTTCTCGCCGGCCACCGCGCGCACGCCCACGCCCTGGTCGATGCTGAAACTGCCGCTCTTGACGATGCCCTCCTCCAGGCTCCAGCCCTCGTGGCGGGTGATCTGGAAGTAGAGATCGGCATCGTCGATGCGGTGCTCACCGATCACCCCCAGCGCGGCCGCCAGCTTGGCCTCGTCCAGGCCGAAGGGATCGATCAACAGGCGTTGGGCGATGGCGAGACGTTCGAGGGTGGGTTCGCGCGAGATCATGTTTCGATTGTAGGAGCGGGGGCGGCCTCGCGCTTGAGCAGCAGCGCCCGCTGGTAGAGCGCATTGCGCGGCGCGCCGCTCAACTCGGCCGCCAGGGCCACGGCTTGTTTGAGCGGCAGCTCGCGCAGCAGCGGGCCCAGCACCCGCTCGGCCTCGGCCGGCAGCGCGTCGTCGGCTGTGACCAACGCCGGCGCCGGCAGCGCATGCAGCACCAGCACAAACTCGCCCCGGCTGCGGTTGGCGTCAGCCGCCAGCCAGCCGGGTGCCTCGGCGGCGGCCAGTGTGACGATGGTCTCGAACTGCTTGGTCAGCTCGCGGCACAGCGTGATGCGGCGGCCGGGCGCGGCCTCGGCCAGGCCGGCCAGCAGGGCCTCGATGCGGTGCGGGGCCTCGAACAAGACCTGGCAGCCGGGTGCCGTGGCCGCTGCCTGCAGCGCATTGCGCCGGTCGGGGCCCTTGGCGGGCAGGAAACCGATGAAAGCGAAACCCTGGGCCAACACATCGCCCGCAGCGCTCAAGGCGGCCACCGCGCTGCTGGCGCCGGGGATCGGCAACACCCGGTGGCCGGCACGCGCCACGGCATCCACCAGCAGCGCGCCGGGGTCGCTGATGGCCGGGGTGCCGGCATCGCTGGCATAGGCCACCCGCTGGCCCTGGGCCAGCCGGGCCAGCACCGCCTGAGTGGCTGCTGCCTCGTTGTGCTGGTGCAGCGCCAGCAGCGGTTTGTCCAGGCCCAGGTGGCGCAGCAACTGGCCAGTGACGCGGGTGTCCTCGCAGGCCACCGCGTCCACCAGCGCCAGCAGCGCCACCGCGCGCAGCGTGAGGTCGGCCAGGTTGCCGATGGGCGTGGCCACCACGTAAAGTGCGCCGGCCGGATGGTGCTGGCCGGCAATGGCGCTGGCAGCGGCCTCGGCGAGGCGTGAGGTTGCAATGTTCAAGGGCTGGGGCCGCAGGCTGGGCGAGGGTGCAGCCGGGCCAGGGCCCAGCACCAAGCAGATCGGCGACAGCGCCGAGGACCGCGCGCTGGCGTACTTGCAGCAGCAGGGCTTGCGGCTGGTGCAGCGCAATTATCGGCTGGCCGGCGGCCCGCGCCAGCGCGGCGCCGAGATCGACCTGATCCTGTGCGACGCCGACGGCACGCTGGTGTTTGTCGAGGTGCGCGCGCGCCGGGTGGCCGGCCATGGCGGTGCAGCGGCCAGCGTGTCGGCCGCCAAGCAGCGGCGCATCGTGCACGCCGCCCAGCATTACTTGCTGCGGCTGGCGGTGCTGCCGCCCTGCCGGTTTGACGTGGTGGCGATCGAGGGCCAGGCCTTGAGCTGGCTGCCGGCGGCCTTTGGAGCTTGAATCGCCTCTCAAGCTGCCGCGTCGTCACCGCACCAGGTGATGGCCGGCCGGGGCGCCGACTGCCCGGGCAGCGCGTCGGCCGGGTGGCCCAGCACCATCGCCACGGCCACCTCAAACCCCGCCGGCAGGCCGACAGCCAAGCGGCCCTCGTCGCTGGCCAGCCAGGGCAGGGGTGAGCCCACCCAGCAACTGCCCAACCCGGCAGCATGCGCGGCCAGGGCCAGGTTCTGACCGGCCCGGCAGCAGTCGAACGGTGCCTCGGGATGGCGCTGGCGGGCGCACATCAGCACCAGCACCGGCGCGCCCCAGAAGACTTCGAAATCGGCACGGCTGGGCCAGGCCCAGGGATGCTGGGGCGATTGCAGCCGGGCCTGGTGCTGTGCGGCGTAGGCCTTGGCGCGCTCGCCCAGGCCCGCCAGGTGCTGCACGCCGTCCACCACCACGAAGGCCCAGGCATCGTCGCCGCTGATGGGTGGGCGCGGCACCTGCACCGCGTGCCAGAGCAGGTCTGACACCTGGGCGCGCTGCAGCGGGGTGGGCAGGTAGTGGCGGATCGAGCGGCGGCCATGCAGGGCATCGATGAGGGTCATGGGGGTTGCTCCTTGGGGGGTTTGAAAGTCATCCAGTCGCTGCTGCCAGCGGATGGCGGCGGCCACCTCGGCCTGGATGGCCGCGGCCAGCGTGCTGCCGTCCAGCGGTTTGTGCAGCACGCACAGGCCGTGGCGGCGCACCTGCCACTGCACTTCGATGTCGCCGGTGACGATCAACGCCGGCAGCCCGGGCCGCAGCGCGCGCAGCCGGCCCACCAGACCGATGCCGTCGCCCTGGGGCAGGCGCTGATCGATCACGGCGGCGCTGAGTGGCAGCGAGGGGTCTGCCGCCAGTGCCAGCGCGGCGTCGGCGTCGGTGGCGCTGTGGGTGCGCCAGCCCAGGGCCTGCAGCAGGCCCGAGAGCGCCCGCAGGATGTCGGCCTCGTCGTCAACCAGCAGCACGCATTGCGCGGGCAAGGGCAGGTCGACGGGTTTTTCCGGGGCGGCCGGGCGGCCCGGCGCGCCCGGCACTGGACCGTCCAGCGCCGGCAGCCGCAGGCCAAACACGCTGCCGCGCCCGCCTGGCCCGGCCTGCAGGCTGACCGCCAGGCCCAGCAGCCGGGCGCTGCGCTGGACGATGGCCAGCCCCAGGCCCAGGCCGCGGTTGCGGTCGCGCGCCGGGTTGCCGACCTGGAAGAACTCCTCGAACACGCGCTCGCGGTCGGCCTCGGCGATGCCGCAGCCGGTATCAGTCACCTGCAGGCGCAACTCGGCCGGGCCGCCGCCAACACCGCCGGGCAGGCGGTCCAGCGCCAGGCTCACCTGGCCTTCGCTGGTGAACTTGAAGGCGTTGTCCAGCAAGTTGCGCAGCAGCCGCTGCAGCAGGTCTTGGTCGGTGCGGGCCCAGGCGGGGGCATCGGGCAGGGCCAGCGTGAAGCCCAGCCCGCGCTCGGCCGCCAGGCCGGCGAACTCGGCATGCAACTGGCGCAGCAAGGCGGCCAGGTCAAGGTCAGCCGGCTGCAGGCGCACCGCGCCAGCGTCCAGGCGAGAGATGTCGAGCAGCGCGTCCAGCAGGCCCTGGCTCTGCACCAGCGCGCGACCGATGGCCTGGCTCAGCTCGCGCAGCCGCGGGTCATCGGCCCGGCCGGCCAGCAGCGACAGCGTCGTCGCATTGATGGCCAAGGCGTGCAGCGGCTGGCGCAGGTCATGGCTGGCGGCGGCAAAGAAGCGGCTGCGGGCATCGGCTGCGGCTTGCGCCCGGTCGCGCTCGACGGCCAACGCAGCGGCCAGCCGTTCGCGGTCGTCGGCCAGGCGCACCAACGCCTCCCAGGACTGGCGCTGCTGCCGCACCGACAGCACGATCAGCGGCACGGAATGCAGCAGCAGCCCCACCATCGCCCAGCCCAGCAGGCCGCCGCGTTGCAGCCAGCCCGCCACGTAAACCGCGTAGCCCGGCAACACCATGCGCCAGAAGCTGGCCTGCTGGCCCGAGGCCGACACCACCACGCCGCCAAAGTAACTGGCAGACAGCGCCATGGCCAAGAGCTTGGTGATGTCGTCAGTGCCGAAGTAGAAAAACGGCATCAGCGTGGCATGCATCAAGCCGTACAGCGCCATCAGTCGGCGCGCCAGGCGCAGACCGCGGCGCGGGTCCTGCTCGACCAGCGGCGCCCAGCGCCCGGCCTGCCTGACGATGGCCCCATGCAGGCCCAGGCGCAGCAGCAACCAGGGCAGCCAGGCCCAGGCCGGCACCTGGGCGCTGTAGGCCAGCCCGGCCCACAGCAGGTCCACCGGCAGGGCCACGGCGCTGCGGCGCATCCAGGTCAGCTGGTGCTGCAGGCAGCGCGCGTCCACCCGGCGCTGGATGCTGGCTTCGTGGGCGGCGCTGGCGGCGTCAACGCTCACTGGACAAGCCGCCGCGCTGCGCGCTGCGGAATTCGCGCTTGCGAGCGGCCCGGCGCGCTCATCCTCACCCCACCTGGATGCCACCGCGCGCCGCCTGCCAGGCGGCCTCGGTGCGGTTGCGCACGCCCAGCGCGGTGTACACGGCGGTCAAATGGGTCTTGACGGTGGCCTCGGCGATGCCCAGATCGCGGGCGATCAGCTTGTTGGGCAGGCCGCGGGTGGCGGCCCGGTAGACCGCCAACTGGCGCGGCGTCAGCAGCGCCAGGCTGGCTTGCAGCGGGCCAGTGGCGGCGCTCTGCAGGCGTGGCCCGTCGGCGGGCAGGAAGATGCGGCCGTCCAGCACCTGGGTCAGCGCGGCCAGCATCATCTCGGAGCTGAAGGTCTTGGGGATGAAGCCGGCCGCACCCAGCTCGATGCTGCGCTCGACCAGCGCGCGCTGGCTGTCGCCCGACAGCACCACGATGCGCGCGCTGCAGCCGGCCTGGCGCAGGCGGTCCAGCGAGACCTCGCCCTCGGCCTCGGCCAGGTGCCAGTCCAGCAGCAGCAGCTCATAGGCCTGCAGCCGGCACAGCTGGGCGGCAGTGGCCAGGTCGGCGGCCATGTCCACCTGGTGCTCGGGCGCCAGCACGCCCAGCAGGGTGCGCATGCCCTGCAGAAACATGACGTGGTCATCGACCATCAGGATCTTCATCGGGACACCTGGTCGGCCAAAGGGGGTTGGCTTCACTGTAGGTGGCGCCGCTGCGGCTGTCACTGCGACCAAGGTCGCAGACCGGCTGCGACCTGTCGGCGATGGCGCGGCGGGCGGCGCCGCCCTAGGCTGGGCCGTCTGTCGTTGAAGAAAGCCTGAGATGACCCTCTTCTCTGCTGCCGCCCCAGCGGCCCCGCCCCCGCTGCCCGGGCCGCCACAGCGCGCGCTGGGCCTGCCGATGGTCCGCGAGGCCCGTGTCGACCTGCCCGGCCTGCTGGCCCGCCTGCGCGCCGGCCATCCCGATATTTGCGCCACGCACATCCTGCACGAGACGGTGGTCGATCTGTTCGCCCCCGAGTTGGCGCGCCGCCTGCTGGTGAGCCCGGCCGCGTCGGTGCAGCGCTGGTCGCGCATTCCGCAGGTGCTGGCCAGCGTGCATGGCCCGGCCAGCCTGCTGGCGGCCGAGGGCGCGCAGTGGCACCGGCTGCACCAGGCGCTGGCGCCACTGTTCTCGCCGCGCGCGCTGGCCGGCCTGGCCGACACGGTGGCGCCGCTCACCACCCTGGCCCTGCGCCAGGCGATGGCCGGCGCCGCCGGCGGCCCGGTTGACATCGACGTGATGTTCTCGCGCCTGACGATGCGGGTGATCGAGCAGCGCCTGTTCGGCAGGCTGCAGGCCAGCGATGCCGACTGCGACGCGATGGCCAGCGATGTGCGCCTGCTCTCGACCCTGGCGCTGGAGGACCTGTACCGGCCCTGGGCCTGGCTGCGCCAGTGGCCGCCGGCACGCGCCCGAGCGCGGCGCCAGGCCTTGCAGCGGTTGCAGCGCCAGCTCGACCGGCCCTGCCCGCTGCTGGCGCTGCCCGGCCTGTCGGACGCCGAGCAGCGCGACAACCGGCTGACGATGTTCCTGGCCGGCCATGACACCACCGCCCGGGCGCTGACCTGGTGGTGTTTGCTGATGGCCCACCACCCGGCAGCGCTGGCCCGCGCCCAGGCCGAGCTGGACACCCAGGACCGCGCCGGGCCGGCCCCCGACGGCGCGCCGCCCACGCTGCCCTGGCTGGACGCCAGCCTGAAAGAGGCCCTGCGCCTCTACCCCACCGTGCCGGTGCTGCCACTGCGGCGGCTGCAGACGCCGGTGGTGCTGGGGCCCTGGACCCTGCCGGCGGGTTGTTTGGTGCGCATCGCGCCCTGGGTGCTGCAGCGCGACGCCCGCCATTGGCCCGAGCCGCTGGCCTTCCGGCCCGAGCGTTTTCTGCCCGGCGCCGCGCCGGTGTCGCCCGGCGCCTGGATGCCCTTTGGCGCCGGGCCGCGGGCCTGCATCGGCCGGGCCCTGGCGGTGCAGGAGATGTACAGCGTGGCCCGCGCGCTGCTGCGCCAGGTCACGCCACGGCCGTTGCCCGGTGC
>JANLZT010000629.1:0-1801 GCA_031366465.1 Betaproteobacteria bacterium
GCGGCGCCGGTTTGATGCACCACCTGGGGCTGTGCGCCCGCCGGCAACAGCGCCAGCGCCGCTGGCAGCGTGCGGTTGAGCACCTGCGCGCCCAGGCTGCCGCCCACCACCAGCAGGCGCAGCGGGCCGCTGCGGCCGGCAAATCGCGCTGCCGGGGTGGCGATGGCCTCGATCTCGGTACGCACCGGGTTGCCGGTGACCAGGCCACGCTTGACTTTTGCCGCCGGGCCGTCAAAGCCAAACGCCACCCGGTCGGCCAGCGGCAGCAAGGCCTTGTTGGACAGCAGCAGCGCCGCATCGGCATTGACCAGCATCAGCGGCTTGCCCAACAGCCAGCACATCAACCCGCCCGGAAAGCAGACATAGCCGCCCATGCCCAGCACCGCGTCGGCACCGCGCTGGCGCAGGATGCGCGCGGCATCCCAGAAGGCCTTGAGCAGGCGCAGGCCACCGGTGAGCGCATGCAGCCAGCCCTTGCCGCGCAGGCCGCTAAAACCCAGCCTGTCCAGCGGGATGCCGGTGGGCGGCACCAGGCTGTTCTCCATGCCGGTGCGGGTGCCCAGCCAACTGACGCTCCAGCCCCGGCGCTGCACCTCGCGCGCCACCGCGATGCCGGGGATGATGTGGCCACCCGTGCCGGCCGCCATGATGACCAGATGCGGCATCACGCGCGGCCTCCGCGCATGAGTTGCCGATTCTCAACATCAACCCTCACCACCACCGCCAAAGCAATCAGGTTCACCAGGATCGCCGATCCGCCATAACTCAGCAGCGGCAGCGTCAAACCCTTGGTCGGCAGTGCGCCCAGGTTGACGCCCATGTTGATCAAGGTCTGGCCGCCCATCCAGATGCCGATGCCCTGGGCCATCAGGCCGGCAAACACCCGGTCGAGCGCGACGGCCTGGCGGCCGATCACGAAGATGCGGCGGGTCAGCCAGAAGAAGGCTGCGATCACGCAGGCCACGCCGATGAAGCCCAGCTCTTCGCCGATCACCGCCATCAAAAAGTCGGTGTGGGCCTCGGGCAGGTAGTGCAGCTTCTCCAGGCTGGCCCCCAAGCCCTGGCCGGTGATCTCACCCCGGCCAAAGGCGATCAGTGAATGGGTGAGCTGGTAGCCCTTGCCGGCCGAATAGGCTGGGTCCCAGGGCGACAGAAAGGCCAGGATGCGCTCGCGCCGGAACGGGCTGGTGGCGATCATCAAACCGAAGGCGGCCAGCAGCACCGCCGCGCTGAGGAAGAACATCCGGCCGTTGACACCACCCAGGAACAAGATGCCCAGCGCGATCACCGCGATCACCACAAAGGCGCCCATGTCGGGCTCGGCCAGCAGCAGCACGCCCACCAGCGCCAGCGCCAGCGCCATCGGCCAGACGGCCTGGAAGAAGCGCTCCTTGACCTCCATCTTGCGCACCATGTAGCTGGCGGCGTACATCGCCACGCCCAACTTGGCCAGCTCACTGGGCTGGAAATTCATCAGCCCCAGCGGCAGCCAGCGCCGCGCGCCGTTGACACCCTTGCCCACATGCGGGATCAGCACCACCGCCAGCATCAGCAGCGAAACCACGAACAGCCGCGGCGCCCATTGCTCCCAGACGCTGATCGGCACCTGCACCGCCAGCAGCGCCGCCACAAAGGCGATCAGCAGCGACAGCGCATGCCGGCCCAGGAAGAAGGTGGACGCGTAACGTGCATATTTGGGGCTGTCGGGCAGCGCCACGCTGGCCGAGTACACCATCACCAGGCCGAGTGCCAGCAGGCCCACCACGCACCAAACCAGCCCGGCATCAAAGCCCGAGATGCG
>JANLZT010000640.1:0-4992 GCA_031366465.1 Betaproteobacteria bacterium
CCCAGCACCAGCGCGCCGATGCCGGTGGGCACGGCGGTGATCAGCAACTGCCAGCCGGTGAGCACCAGCGCCGGCACCGCCACCCGGCCGCGCTTCAAGACCATGGTGCCCACCGCCCAGCCCAGCCCGGCCAGCAGGCCCAGCGCCAGCCCCAGCGGCGCCTGCGCATAGACGCCCAGGCTGCGCCACATCAGCAAGCCCACCGCCGCCGCGCCCAGGGCCAGCGCCAGCAGCAGCCGGCCGGTCAAGCGCTGGCCGCCCACCGCCCAGCCCAGCAGCGCGGCCCACAAGGGCATGGTGAAGCCCAACACCGCCGCCTGGCCCGACGGGATCATCAGCGCGGCATAGGTGCTGGCGATGTTCCACAGCACCAGGTAGAAAAACGTGGCCACCACCACCGTGGCCCAGTGCCGGCGCGGGATCACCAGCGATTGGCCCATCGCCCGCGCCACCGCCAGCAAGATCAGGCCGGCGCCCAGCACCGCCACCGCACGGAAGGTCCACACCGACACCTCGCGCACCGCATACGGGAACAGCGGCCAGTTGGTGCCCCAGACCAGCGTGAGCACCCCCAGCAAGACCAGCGCGCGGCGCGGGATGGCGGGTTGCTTGGCGGGCAGCTTGGCGGGTGGCGGCACGGCTGGGGCGGCGGCTGGCGGGGGGGTCGGGTTCATGGGGGAGGCGTCCTTGGGTGGGCCGGCACGGGCTGCGGGTGCCAGGCGCAGGTGCCAGGCGACGGTGCCAGGCGCGGGTGTCAAGCGCTGCTGCCAGGCGCTGCGAGCGGGCCTGAGACAGTATCCCTGGCTTGGCGTCATAGCATGGCCGCCCACCCCACCACCACAGGACCACCGCCATGACCGAACCCATTGACGCCGCCGTGCTGATCGAGCGCCTGCCCAACCATGTCGCCCTGGTCACCCTCAACCGGCCAGCCGCGCGCAATGCGGTCAATGGCGCGGTGGCGCAGGCGCTGGACGCCATCGTCACCAGCACCGAGGCCGACGCCGACATCTGGGCCGTGGTGCTGACCGGTGCCGGCCACCTGGCCTTCAGCGCCGGGGCCGATTTGAAAGACGTCTCGGCCGGCCGCGGCGACCAGTTGTGGACCGAGCGCGGCGGCTTTGGCGGCTTTGTGTTTGCGCCGCGCAGCAAGCCCTGGATCGCGGCTGTGAACGGCCCGGCGCTGGCCGGCGGCTGCGAGCTGGCGCTGGCCTGCGACCTGATCGTGGCGGTGCCTGGCGCCAGCTTCGGCCTGCCCGAGGTCAAGCGCGCGCTGGCGGCGATTGCCGGCGGGCTGTTCCGCCTGCCGCGCGCGCTGCCGCAGCGCATCGCGCTGGAGATGATCGCCACCGGCGAGCCGATCAGCGCCGAGCGCGCGCACGCGCTCGGCCTGGTCAACCACCTGGCGCCGGCCGACGGCCTGCTGGAGGCCGCGCTGGCACTGGCCGGCCGCATCACTGTCAACGCCCCGGTGGCGGTGCGCGAGAGCCTGGCCGTGGCGCGCCGGGCGCTCGACCTGGACGACGCCGCGCTGCGCGCGATGTCCGAGGCCGCCGGCCAAGCGGTGCGGCGCAGCGAGGATTTCAAGGAGGGGCCGCGCGCCTTTGTCGAGAAGCGCGCGCCGCGCTGGACGGGCAGCTAAGCCGGTTGCCGGCCCCAGGTGCTGGACGCAGGCCTCGGCGGCAGGCCCGGGGGCACACCCGGCAGCGCGCCGGTGCGCCCAGCCGCTCAGGCCGGCTTGACCTCGATGTGGTACAGGCCCCAGGGGCAGAGCCCGAAGCGCTCTTTCAGCGGCTTGTCTTTGAAGTCGGGCAGCCGGTCGGCGTCATAGACGGCCCACTGCGGCCCCAAGCCGCCGATGGCCATCGCCGCGCCGTCCAGTTGGGTGGCCACCAGCATCCGGTAGCGCTTGGCATCAGCCAGGCTCACCGCCACGGTGTAGCCGTCCAGCGCGCGCAGGGCCAGCATCAGCGGCGCGCCGGCCGCCGCGCCGGCTGCCTCGACCACCGCGCTCAGCAGCGGGCCGCCCAGCAAGTGCTGCTTGGCGTCGTACTCCAGCGTGGGCTGGATGCTCAGCGCTGGCAGGTGCGCCAGCATCGCGGCGTCGAAGACCCAGGCTTTGTCGAAGCGGGCGCCATGTTTGACCATCAATTGGTCGAGCGCAGGATCGAGCGGGCCGCGGTTACTGCGGGTTATCGCGCCGGTGACGGTCAGCAAGCCCGGGCCGGCATGGGCGGCAGCCTTGGGCGCTGCGGCCGCTGCGACCCAGGGCATGCCGGCGCCCAGCGCACCGACGGCGAGAAAACGACGTTTGTCCATCAGACAGGCTCCTGGCGAAGGTTCATGGGGCAGCGCACAGCAGACCTAGACATCAAGCTCAAACACCTCGGCGGCCTGCCGCTCGGCGGCGCTGTGGCCTTCCAGCGGGCGCTGCCATTCGGGGCCGCAGGCGCCCAACACCGGCACCCGGCCGGCCGTCATCAGTGCGACTTCTTCGGTGCCGGCATCGAACTCGGCCACCTGCTCCCGTGTGTCGAGAAACAAGCGCGCCAGCCCAACCCCGCCGGACTCGATCAGCACCAGATAGCGCGCCGGCTTGCGGTGCACGGTCTGGGCATGGGCGCGGGGCGATTCACTTCCAAATCCTTGGCTCATGGCTTGATGGTGCCATGGATGGGCGGGCCCCGGGGCGCGGTCTGCGGCGCCTGCCGGGCGGCAGTGGTGCGGCCGGGCCTGTCGCGGCGGCGCCAGCTTGGCCGCCTGTCAACATGCCAGCATCGCCCCATGGCCAGCCGCTGCCAACGCTCCCCAACCCGCCGCTGCCCCCACCCATGCGCCGGCCCCTGATCCCCCTGCTGCTGGCCCTGGCCTGGGGCCTGAACTGGCCGGCCGTCAAGACCATGCTGCAACTGCTGCCGCCGTTTGCCGCGCGCGGCCTGGGGCTGGGCCTGGGCGCGTTGTTGCTGTTGGCGCTGGCGGCGCTGCAGCGCAAGCCGGTGTGGCCGGCGCGCGGCGCGGGGCCGGGCATCGTGGTGGGCGGGTTGTTGACGGTGGCGCTGTTCAACACCTGCACCGCCTTTGCGCAACTGGCCACCAGCACCTCGCGCGCGGCAGTGCTGACCTTCACGATGCCGTTGATGTCGGCAGCGCTGGCCTGGTGGCTGCTGGGCGAGCGGCCGGGCCGGCGCGGCGCCTGGGCCCTGGCGCTGGGCGCGCTGGGCATCGCGGTGCTGGCCTGGCCGGTGCTGCACGCGCTGCGGGCCCTGCAGGGCCCATCAGGGGGCCAGGGCGCCGCGCTGCGCGGACTGCTGCTGCCGCTGGCGGCCGCGTTGGCCTGGGCCTTGGGCACGGTGGCGGCCAAGCGCTGGCCGCCGGTGGGCGACCGCATGGTCTTCACCGCCTGGCAGTTGCTGCTGGGCGCGGCCTGCACCACACTGGGCGCGCTGGCCACGGGTGAACAACTGCCGCCCCTGTGGGCCCCCACGGCCGACGGCAGCCTGGCGCTGGCCTGGCCGCCCCGGGTGCTGGTGGCGTTGGCCTACCACGTCGTGGTGGCCACGGCCATCGCCTATGTGCTGTGGTACCGCCTGCTGGCCGCGCACAGCGTGACGGTGGCCTCGCTGACCACGCTGGCGGTGCCGGTGGTGGGCGTGCTGGGCGCGATGGCGCTGGTGGGCGACCGGCCGTCGGCGGCCGACTGGCTGGGATTCGCGCTGGTGTTGGCGGCGGCGGCGTTGGCGGTGCTCAGGCCCGGCCCGGCGGGCGCTGTCGGCGTCACTCAAACTTGACGTTGTTCTCGCGCACCGTGGCCACAAAGCCGTCGTACTGCTTCTTGAAGAACGCCGTGAAATCGGCCGCCGACATGCCGTAGCTGCTGAAGCCCTGGCCCACCAGTTGGTCGTGCACATCGGGCCGGGCCAGGGCGTTGCGCAGTTCCTGGCTGAGCTTGTCCACCACCTCCGCCGGCATGCCGGCCGGCCCGAAGAAGCCGGCCCAAGGCGTGATGGTCAGCTTGCCTAGCCCCAACTCTGCGGCGGTGGGCACCTCGGGCAGCAGCGGGCTGCGCTTGGGCAGCAGCGTGAGCAGCGGGCGGATCTTGCCGTCGCGGGCAAAAGTGGGCGTCAGCGTGCCGGTGGAAAACATCATGTGGATCTGGCCGCCCACCAGATCGGTCATGGCCTGCACATCGCCCTTGTAGCGGGCATTCACCACCTTGCCGCCACGGGTGCCCAGCAGTTGCAGCATCGCCAACTCGGCCGCGCTGTTGCTCGACCCCGAGTTGTACTTGCCCGGGTTGGCGGCCACATGGTCGAGAAACTCGGCCAGGTTGCGCGATGGCAGGCTGGGCGAGACCGCCAGGAACATCGAGAACTCGCCCGCCGAGCTGATCGGCGTGAAGGCCTTGAAGGGGTCGTAGGGCGGGTTGGGCCGCAGTGCCGGCACTGCCACGGTGGCGGTGTTGGTGCCCATCATCAGGGTGTAGCCGTCGGGCGCGGCACGCATCAGCACTTGCGCGGCCAGGATGCCGTCGGCGCCGGGCTTGTTGTCGACGATGATCTGCTGGCCGAGCTGGGCGCCCAGGCCCTTGGCGACGATGCGGGCCATCACGTCGGCGGCGCCGCCGGGCGCGAAGCCGACGATCAGGCGCAGCGGCTTGTTGGGGAAGGCCTGGGCCCGGGCGGTCGACGCCACCAGCAGGGCGCTGCCGGCGGCCAGGGCTGTCAACAGGCGGCGGCGGGGGTGATTGATGTGGCGCATCGGCAGGCCCTTCAGGTGTTGTTGCGGGTCAGCACCGCGCCCTGCGGCAGCGGGCCCACGTTGGCGCGATAGATTTGCAGCCAGCCACGGTCGAACAGCGGCGCTGGCGCCACCCAGGCTTGGCGGCGGCGGTCCATCTCCTCGGCCGTGATCTCCAGATCGCAGCGCCGGGCGTCCAGGTCGATGGTGATGGCATCGCCTTCTTGGACCAGCGCGATCGGCCCACCCAGCGCG
>JANLZT010000662.1:0-1591 GCA_031366465.1 Betaproteobacteria bacterium
TGCTGGACGGCGGCAAGAAGCTGGAGGTGCGCGGCTACATCGGCCCCTTCTTCCGCAACCAGCAGTGGATCCGCGTCGAGTGAGCGCGCGCTCAAAATAATCTGGAGTGAACATGAACCAAATCAATGTGCGCAAGGTGGCCGTGCTGGGTGCTGGCGTGATGGGCGCGCAGATCGCCGCCCACCTCGTCAACCTCAAGGTGCCGGTGCTGCTGTTTGACCTGCCGGCCAAGCAGGGCTTGAAGAACGGCATCGTGCAGAAGGCCCTGGACGGGCTGAAGAAGTTGAAACCCAGCCCGATCGGTTTGGCGGGCGACCTGGCGCTGATCCAACCCGCCAACTACGACGAGCACCTGGCCCTGCTGGCCGATTGCGACCTGGTGATCGAGGCCATCGCCGAGCGCCTGGACTGGAAGCAGGCGCTCTATGCCCAGGTGGCGCCGCACATCGCGCCGCACGCCATCATTGCCAGCAACACCTCGGGCTTGTCGATCACCGAGCTGTCGGGCGTGTTGCCCGAGGCGCTGCGCCACCGCTTCTGCGGCATCCACTTCTTCAATCCGCCGCGCTATATGCAACTGGTGGAGCTGATCCCCACCCCCGCCACCGATGCGGCCATCCTCGACCAGTTGGAGAGCTTCGTCACCCGAACCCTGGGCAAGGGCGTGGTGCGGGCCAAGGACACGCCCAACTTCGTGGCCAACCGGGTGGGCATTGCCGGCATGCTGGCCACCATCCATGAGGCCGCCAAGTACGGCCTGGGCTACGACGTGGTGGACGATCTCACCGGCAAGAAGCTGGGCCGCGCCAGCAGCGGCACCTTCCGCACCGCCGACGTGGTGGGCATCGACACCCTGGCCCATGTCATCAAAACGCTGCAGGACAAGCTGGGCCCCGACCAGGCCAGCGACCCTTTCTATGCCAGCTATGCCACACCGCCCGCAGTGGCCGCACTGCTGGCCGCAGGCACGCTGGGCCAGAAGACCGGCGCCGGCTTTTACAAGAAGGTGGGCAAGGACATCCTGCGCTTTGATCTGGCCAGCGGCGGCTATGTGGCGGCCGGCGGCAAGGCCGAGGCCATCGTCGACCGCATCCTTAAAAAACCCGCCGCCGAGCGCCTGAAGCTGCTGCGCGAATCCGCCAACCCGCAGGCCCAGTTCTTGTGGGCCATCCACCGCAACAGCTTCCACTATGTGGCGTTGCACTTGGCCGATATTGCCGACAGCGCGCGCGAGGTGGATCTGGCGATGCGCTGGGGCTTTGGCATGAAGCAGGGCCCGTTCGAGCTGTGGCAGGACGCCGGCTGGCAGCAGGTGGCTGAGTGGGTCAAGGCCGACATCGATGCGGGCAAGGCGCTGTGCAGCGCGCCGCTGCCGGCCTGGGTGTTGGATGGGCGCACAGGCGTGCACACGCCGGATGGATCGTGGAGCGCCGCCCAAGGCCGCTACCTGCCGCGCCCGGCCTTGCCGGTGTACGCGCGCCAACCCTTCCCCGAGAAGCTCAGTGGCGAAGGTGGCGTGGCCGCAGCCAGCGCCGGCACCGAGCTGTTCAAGAACGACGAATGCCGGGTCTGGACGCTGGACGGCCAGGTG
>JANLZT010000693.1:0-10024 GCA_031366465.1 Betaproteobacteria bacterium
TCGCCATCGACCGGAAGGCAATCGCCTCGCCGTGGCGGTGGGCCGGTGTCAGGTGGTGCAGGGTGCTCATGATCATCGGCTGCACGGCGCCCAGGGTCAGCCCCAGCAGGGTGGCGCAAGTGCCCATGCCCCAGGGCGTGCTGGCAAACGGGTAGGCGGCAAACACCGCGCCGGTCAGCAGCATCGCGCTGCGCAGCACCGTCACCTCGCGCAGGCGGTGCGCCAGCAGCGGGATCACAAAGCGCACCAAAGTCACCGCAGCGGTGAAGACGCCCAGCACCAGGCCGATGCTGGACGCGGAGTAGCCGCGCGCATGGCCCAGCACCGGCACCGCAAAACTGTGCACATCCCAGCTTGCCGACAGCAGCCAGTTGACGAACAGCAGCCGCTTCATGCCGGGTGCCGACAACAGATCCCAGCGGCTGCTGCCGGGGTCGCGCGCCAGCGAGCGCAGCGGTCCGGGCCGGGCCGGCACCAAGCGGGCCA
Organism: Betaproteobacteria bacterium; assembly: GCA_031366465.1. Lineage (GTDB taxonomy): Bacteria > Pseudomonadota > Gammaproteobacteria > Burkholderiales > Burkholderiaceae_C > Pseudaquabacterium. The sequence continues at coordinate 487 of JANLZT010000693.1, forward strand.
CCACCACCGACACCAGCGGCATCAGCATCAAAAAGGTGTAGGCCGATGCAAAACCACCGGCGTCGATCATCAGGCCGGCCGCCACCGGCCCCACCACATTGGCCAATGACGGCGCCATGCCCAGCCAGCTGAACACCCGCAGCCGCTCGGTGCTGGTCGATACCAATTGGCTGGCGCTGCGCTGGATCGCGATCAGGCCCACATTGGTGCCCACCCCCGAGGCGGCAGCGCCCAGGCAGTTCAGCCCGAACTGCCACCAGCCCGGCAGCCAGCAGGCCGCCACCGCGCAGGCCGCACCCAGCATCGTCAACTCGATCGCCAGGTGCACCGGCCGGTGGTAGCCATGGCGGTCGGCCATGCGGCCGGCGGCCATCGCGGTGAGCACCGGCAGGGCCGCGAACAGCGCAAGCAAGACCCCCACCGCCCAGGCGCTGTGGCCGGCTTGCAGGGCCTGCAGCGGTGCGGCCATGCGCTGGCCGGCCATCGCGCCGTGCAGCGCGATCTGGCCGACGATCAACAGCGGCAGCACCCGGGCGGTGTGCTGCGGGCCGAGCGCTACCGGGGCGGGCCGGGCAGGTCGCAGCGGGATGGGCATGGACGGCTGGGCGAGGCTTGGGCGACGCTTCAGCCGCCGCCAAGCGCGTCGGCGCGTTCGGTGGACGCATCGGTGGGCCCATCGGCGTCCAGCTCGGCTGCTGCCAGCCCGGGCAAGATGGCTTGCACCCGGGCATCGGGCAGCGCCTCGACACTGCGCAACTGGCGCTGCATCGCCCGGCTGCGCACCTCGGCGGCGCCGATGGTGTTGCTGGCCTCGATCAGCTTTTTCTTGGTGCGCTCCAGCACCTCGCCAAACTTGCCAAACTCGGTCTTGACCGCGCCCAGCACCTCCCAGACCTCGGCGCTGCGCTTCTCGAGCGCCAGGGTGCGAAAACCCATCTGCAGGCTGGTCAGGGTGGCCAGCAAGGTGGTCGGGCCGACCAGCATCACCTTGCAATCGCGCTGCAGCAATTCGACCAGCCCTGGGCGGCGCAGGGCCTCGGCATACAGGCCCTCGGTGGGCACGAACAGCATGCCGAAGTCGGTGGTGTGGGGCGGCGCCACGTATTTGTCGCGGATGCTGCGGGCTTCGAGCTTGAGGCGGTTCTCGATGGCCTTGCCGGCGGCCTCGACTGCGGGGGCGTCGGCGCGGTCTTGCGCGTCCAGCAAGCGCTCGTAGTCCTCACGCGGGAACTTGGCGTCGATCGGCAGCCACAGCGGCGCGCCATCGTCGCGCTGGCCGGGCAGCTTGATCGCGTACTCCACCCGCTCATTGCTGCCGGGCACGGTGGCCACATTGGCGGCGTACTGCTCGGGCGTGAAGACCTGCTCCAGCAGGCCGGCCAACTGCACCTCGCCAAAAATGCCGCGGGTCTTGACGTTGGTCAGCACGCGGTTGAGCGATCCCACATCGCGGGCCAGGTTCTTCATCTCGCCCAGGCCCTGGTGCACCTGCTCAAGGCGCTCGGCCACCTGCTTGAAGCTCTCGCCCAGGCGCTGCTCCAGCGTGGCATGCAGTTTCTCGTCCACCGTGGCGCGCATCTGCTCCAGCTTGGCCTCGTTGCCCAGTTGCAGCGCGGTGAGCCGGCCTTCCACGGTCTGGCGCACCTCGGCCAGGCGGCGCTCGTTGGCGTCGCCCAGGGTCTTGAGCTGCAGCGTCAGTTGATCGCTCAACTGGCTGCCAAAGCGCTGCAGCGCGCCATCCTGGGCCTCGCGCGCGGCCTGGCCCTGCTGCACGCCCTGGGCGGCCGATTGCTGCAGCGAGGACGCGATCTGCTGCTGCATTGCCGCCAACTGGGTGCGGAAGGAGTCGATCTGCTCGTTCTGGGTGCGGGCCACGTCGCCGCCCTGGGCCAGCAAGGTCTGCTGCAGCAGCGTGAGCGCGCCGGCCAGTTCTTGCCGGGTGTGGCGGGCGCTGTCCTGCTGCTCGTTGCGTTGTTCGCGCGCCAGGCGCTCGGCCTGCTCACGCTGGGCGCTGGCGGCCACCTGGCTGTGGGCGAAATCCTGGGCCCGGGCCTGGGCAATCGCCTGGGCGTCGGCGGCCTGGCGCGCCGCCTCGCGAGACCGGCCGCTCACCAGGGTCCGCCACACCAGCCACATCAGCCCCAACAACACCGCCGTATTGACGGCCAGCAGCCCCACCACCCACCATTGATTCATCGCCGCATTGTCGCAGGCGCTCCTGGCCCAGACCGGCTATGGCAGTGGCTGCTGCCACCCAAGCACAAGGGGCGTGCCGCCTTGCAGCCGCACGCCCCTTGTCAATCCAGCCCGGCCGACTGCCGGGCAGGTATCACACCTTGGCGATGATCACGCCTTGGCGATGTTCTCCGCCGTGAACGGCATGCGCCGCACCCGCTTGCCGGTGCCCGCAAACATCGCATTGGCCACCGCCGGTCCGATCAGCGCGGTGGCGGGCTCGCCGATGCCGCCGGGCTTCTCGGTGCTGGGCACCAGCACGATGTCGATCTGCGGTGCCTCGTTGTTGCGCATGATGCGGTAGGTGTTGAAGTTGGCCTGCTGCACCCGGCCCTTGTCCACCGTGATCTCGCCCCACAGCGCGGCGCTCAGACCGAAGATGATCGACGACTGGATCTGCGCCTCCACCGTGTCGGGGTTGACCATCTGGCCCAGGTCGGCCACCACCGTGACACGGTGGACCTTGGGCTCACCGTTGACCATCGAGATCTCGGCCACCTGGGCCATATAGGTGTCGTAGCCCTCCATCAGCGCCACCCCGCGCGAGCGGCCAGCCGCTGCCGGTGTGCCCCAGCCGGATTTCTCGGCCGCCAGCTTGAGCACGTTCAAGAAGCGCGGTTGGCCTTGCAACAAGGCGGCGCGGTAGGCCACCGGGTCTTGCCCGGCCGATGCCGCCAGCTCGTCGATGAAGCTCTCGTTGGCCCAGGCGTTCATGTTGTGGCTGACCGCGCGCCAGTAGCCCACCCGCAGCCCGGCGTCGTGCTTGACCACGTCGTGCCGGGTGGCGGGGATGTTGTAGGGCGCCACGGCGGCCTCGGTCATCAGCGCATCGGGCGCTTCGGGCGGGATGCCAAACACCCGGGCGGTGACCGACTGCGACGCTACGCGCCAGGTCATGGCCATGGGCTTGCCGTCAGAGCCGATGGCCGCAGCGATCTGGTGCACGCCCAGCGGCCGGTAGAAGTCATGCGTCATGTCGTCTTCGCGCGACCAGATCAGCTTGACAGGCTTGTTCACCGCCTTGCTGATCTGCGCCGCCTGCAGGACGAAGTCGATGTCGATGCGCCGGCCGAAACCACCGCCCAGGAAGGTGGACTCCACCGACACGTTCTCGGGCTTGACATCCAGCGCCTTGGCCACCGCACCCTGGGCCGCATCGGGCCATTGGGTGGGGCCGATCAGCCGCACCTTGCCGTTGTCATAGTGGGCCGTGAAGTTCATCGGCTCCATCGGCGAGTGGGTGACGTTTTGCGAGAAGTACTCGGCCTTGATCACCTTGGCGGCACGGCCGATGGCGTCATCGGCATCGCCGACATTCGGCCGCACCGGGATGGGCTTGCCGCTGGCCAGCGCGGCTTGGGTGCCGGCAAACATCGCTGCGGTATTGAGGTTGGCATTGGCGCCGTCGTCCCACTGGATGGACAGCGTCTCGCGGGCCTTGCGGGCCTGCCAGTAGGTCTTGGCCACCACCGCGATGCCGTCGGGGATCTGCACCACATCGACCACCCCGGGCATGCCCTTGGCTTTGCTGGCATCAAAGCTCTTGACCGTGCCGCCGATCACCGGGCTCATCGCCAGCGTGGCATACACCATGCCGGGCAGTGTGACGTCCATGCCGAAGACTGCCGTGCCATTGACCTTGGCGGGCGTGTCGAGCCGGGTGATTCGCTTGCCGACGATGCGGAACTGGCTGGGGTCTTTCAGCGCCACCTTCTCGGGCGCGGTGAGCTTGGACGCGGCGTCGGCCAACTGGCCGTAGGTGGCCACCTTGCCGCCCGGGCCCATCACGCGGCCGTCCACCGCCGTCAGGCTGCTGGCGTCGACACCCCATTTGGCGGCGGCCGCGGCCAACAGCATCTCGCGCACCTGGGCGCCGGCGATGCGCAGCTTCTCCCAGCCCTCGCGCACCGAGGTGGACCCGCCGGTGAGCTGCAGGCCGAAAAGCATCGCATTGCCGTAGACCTTGCCCTGGGGCGCAAACGCCACCTTGACCTTCTTGATATCGACGTTGAGCTCCTCGGCGATCAGCATCGGCATCGAGGTGTAGACGCCCTGGCCCATCTCGGAGCGGGCCGAGATCAGCGTGATGGTGTTGTCGTCGGCGATGTGCACCCAGGCATTGGGGGTGTGCAGCGTGCCGGCGGCTTGGGCCGGGCCGGCCAGCGGCAGGCTCACGCCCACCAGCAGCCCACCGGCCACCGTGGCCGAGCCTTGCATGAAGCCGCGGCGCGAGACATCGGCGCTGCCTTGGGATTTTTGCGTGGTCTTGGTCATCGTGATTCCCCTCAGGCCTTCTTGCCGTTGATCTCGGCGGCGGCGGTCTTGATCGCGGCGCGCACCCGCACATAGGTGCCGCAGCGGCACAGATTGCCGCTCATGGCCTGGTCGATCTCGTTGTCGTTGGGCTTCTTGTTCTTGGCCAGCAGGGCCGCGGCGCTCATCAACTGGCCGCTCTGGCAATAGCCGCACTGCGGCACGTCGTGAGCGATCCAGGCCTTTTGCAGCGGATGGCTGTTGTTGCGCGACAGGCTCTCAATCGTGGCCACCGACTTGCCGGCCACCGCCGACAGCGGCGTGCCGCAGGAGCGGATGGGCTGGCCGTCCAGGTGCACGGTGCAGGCGCCGCAGAGTTGCGCGCCGCAGCCGAACTTGGTGCCGGTCAGGCCGATCTCGTCGCGGATCACCCACAGCAGCGGGGTATCGGGCTCGGCCTGGGCTTCGACGGCCTTGCCGTTGATCTTGAATCGGGTGCTCATGGGGACTCCTCAAAAAATGGACGCCAGCGCGACGCTGGCGCGCGACAAGGCGGATCGTGGCCGTTGCAAGCCACCAGCACCGAGAGGGCAAACCCGGGTGTTGCGCGAGCGCGCCGGCCCAGAACGGATCAACCGCAATGGGGCAATTGGGCAATCGGCCCCGTCAGGGCGCGGCGGCCAGCACCTGCGGGTTCAGGGCGGTGGGCGGCCGGCCGGCCTCGGCGCCCAGGCCCAGCGCGGCCAGCAGGTTGCGGGCGGCCAGGTCGGCCATCGCCCGCCGGGTGCGCAGGCTGGCGCTGGCGATGTGCGGGGTGAGCACCACATTGGGCAGCGCCAGCAGGCCCGGGTGGACCGAGGGTTCGCCCTCGAACACGTCCAGCCCGGCGGCCGCGATGCGGCGGTTGCGCAGCGCATCGGCCAGGGCCGCGTCGTCCACCACCCCGCCGCGAGCGATGTTGACCAGCGTGGCGCCGGGCTTCATCAGCGCCAACTCGGCCGCGCCCACCAGGTGGTGCGAGGCCGGGCTGTAGGGCAGCACGATCACCAGGTGGTCGGCCTGGCGCAGCAAATCGGCCTGGCTGACCCAGCGGGCGCCCAGTTGCTGCTCGATGGACGGGTCGAGCCGGCTGCGGTTGTGGTAGAGCACCGGCATGCCAAAGCCCAGTGCGCCGCGCCGGGCGATGGCCTGGCCGATGCGGCCCATGCCCAGCACCCCCAGCGTGGCGCCGTGCACGTCGGCACCGGCGAACAGGTCGTAGCGCCACTGTGTCCAGCGGCCGGCGCGCAAGAAATGCTCGCTCTCGGTGATGCGGCGGGCGGTGGCCATCAGCAGCGCAAAGCCGAAGTCGGCGGTGGTCTCGGTCAGCACATCTGGCGCATTGCTGACCAGCACGCCGGCCGCCGTGCAGGCCGGCAGGTCGATGTTGTTGAAGCCCACGGCCATGCTGCAGACCGCCCGCAGCGCTGGGCAGGCGCCCAGCAGCGCGGCGTCGATGCGCGGCGTGCCGGCCACCAGCAGGCCGGCGCAGCCCTGGGCCCGCAAGGCCAGCGCGGCCGGGTCTTCGAGGGCTGTGTCGCCGACGGCGTCCACATCGCATGAAGTGCGCAGCGCGGCCAGCACCGCGTCGAACATCGGGATCGTCACCAGCACCTTGGGTCGTGCGCTCATCGCGATGCCCCCTGTGCGGGCGCCGTCGCGGGTGACAGCGCGGGCGCCATCACCGCCGGGCCGCCAAACAGCCCGGCATCGCCCTTGATCGGGTGGGGATGCCAGCCCACCAGCAGCAGCATCACGGCATAGCCGGCCACATAGCCCAGCGCCACAGGCCAACCGTGGCGCAGCCATTGGCCCACCGAGCGGGCCTCGGGGTAGTTGTTGGCCAGCGCCACGCCGGCCGAAGAGCCAAACCAGATCATCGATCCCCCAAAGCCCACCGCGTAGGCCAGAAAGCCCCAGTCGAAGCCGTCCTGGCGGATCGCCAGCGCGGTGAGCGGGATGTTGTCGAACACGGCAGACAAGAAGCCCAGGCCGAGTGTCGAGGGCCAGGACGGCGCGGGCAGATGGTCCACCGGCATCAGCGACGCACACCACACCAGCGACAGCAGGAACACGCTGCCCTTGAACGCCCCGGGCAGCAGGCTCCACTGCGGCCGGCGCAGCGGCGCCGTGACCAGCACGGCCAGCACCACGGCGGCGCCGATCACCGGGAACTGGTCCAGCACCGCCGGTGCCCTCAGGTTGAAGCCCACATTGGCGACGATGGCCGCGCCCAGGATGAAGACCACCACCGCAAAGCGGCCCAGCTCCAGCCGCGCGCCGGGCGTGTCGTCCCTCTGGATCGGCTGATAGGCATGCTGCTGGCGCGCGGCGAGGGTGCCAAAGATGGCCAGCGCCACCAGGCCGCCCACATAGGCCTCCAGCACCCACAGCGGGCTGCCACCGGCGATCCAGATCATGGTGGTGGTGGTGTCGCCCACCACGCTGCCGGCGCCCCCGGCATTGGACGCGGCGACGATGGCCGCCAGAAAGCCGATGTGCACCCGGCGGCGGAACAGCACACCAGCCATGCTGCCGCCGATCATCGCCGCGGCAATGTTGTCCAGGAAGGCCGACATCACGAACACGCCGGCCAGCAGCATGAAGCCGCCCTTCCAGTCGTCGGGCAGGTAGCGCGGCAGCAGCTCGGGCAGGCGGCTTTTCTCAAAATGGTCGGCCAGCAGCGCAAAGCCCAACAGCAGGCCCAGCAGATTGGCCAGCGTGACCCATTCATGGCCCAACTGCCCCGCCAGCCCGGCCAGGCCGGGGCCGGCCTTGAAACCGGTCACCCCCAGCTGGTAGGCGGTGATCAGGATGGCACCTATGAGCGCCACCCTCAGCGTGTGGGCATGGAACAGCGCCACCCCCAGCAGCACGGTGGCAAACAGGATGAAGTCCAGCGGCGCGCCCAGCAAGGCGGGCCGGGCGGTGGCGGCAGCCTGGGCCAGGCCGGGCAAGCCGCAAGTGGCCATGGCCAGCAGGGAGCCCGGGGTGGTGCGCGGCCGGTGGCTGCGGTGGGGGGGGTGCAAGGTCGCCTCGTTGTTCGTTCATCGCCTGATCGTGCCTGCCAGGCTTGCCGGCGATTTTAGGATCCGGCGCGCTGCCAGGCCGCCCACGCTTGCTGCGCGATCTGCAGCGTGCGCAACTGCAGCGCCACTGTGGTGTGGATGTCATGGCCGTAGCCGCCGGCCATCACCAGTGCTGCCGGCACACGCCGTTGGCCCAGCCAGGCCAGCACCCGCCGGTCGCGCTCAGCCAGGCCGCCGTCGGTCAGCTTGAGCCGGCCCAGGCGGTCGCCCTCGTGGGGGTCGGCGCCGGCCAGGTAGAAGGCGAGACCTGGCGGCCCGCCTGCCGCCAGCAAGCGCTGCCAGGCCTGGGCCAACGCACTGTCCAGGGCGGTCAGGTAGGGCGCGTCGGTGCAGCCGTCGGGCAGCTCGACGTCCAGGTCACCGGCCACCTTGCGGAACGGGAAATTGCGGGCGCCATGCAGCGACAGCGTGAACACCGTCGGGTCGTGCTGGAAGATCGCCGCCGTGCCATTGCCCTGGTGCACATCCAGGTCGATCACCCAGACCGCCAAGGCCCGGCGCTGCCGGCGATGCGCCTCGGCCTGCATCAGCCGGGCGGCCACCGCCACATCGTTGAAGACACAGAAACCCGAGCCCCTGTCGGCCTGGGCATGGTGGGTGCCACCGGCCAGCTGGGCCGCCACGCCGTCGTCCAGCGCTGCCCGGGCGGCGGCGATGGTGGCGCCCACCGACCCCAGGCTGCGCTGCACCATGCCCGGCGACCACGGGAAGCCGATCTCGCGCTGGGCGGCAGCTGGCAGGCTGCCCTGCAGCACCGCGCGGATGTAGTCGGGGCTGTGCACCAGGGCCAGCTCACCCTCGCTGGCGAGCGGGCTGGTCTGCAGGCGCAGGCCCTCGATCTCGGCCGCCACACGCTGGTGCAACAGCATGTATTTGGACATCGGAAAGCGGTGCCCGGCCGGCAATGACAGGCTGAGGTGGGGGTTGCTGAAGACCTGCATCGTGCTGTGGATTGTGCCCAGACGGGGCGCTGCGAGCCCGGCAACCAGGCCGCTGCCAGAGGCCAGCACCGGGCGTCTGGGCCTCGACCCGTAGCAAATTCAAGTTATTTGCTGCATCGCAACAAAAAGTGCTTGCAATCTCTTTTGACAAACCTATACTTCGAACCATGTTGCAGTGCAGCAAGCCAACACGGCAGCGCCGAAGTACCGCACAAACATCGCAAAAGCAGCCTCATCAACCCCCGGAGAGAAACATGACCTACCTGACCCAAGACCAGATCGCCGCCGCCAGCAAGGCCAACCTCGAAACCCTGTTCGGCCTGACCAACAAGGCTTTTGAAGGTGTGGAAAAGCTGGTTGAGCTGAACCTGCAAGTCGCCAAGGCCACCCTGGCCGAGTCGGCCGACTACACCAAGGCCGCCCTGGGCGCCAAGGACGCGCAAGAGTTGCTGTCGCTGCAAGCCAGCCTGCTGCAGCCGTCCGCCGAGAAGGCCGCTGCCTACAGCCGCCACCTGTATGACATCGCCGCGTCCACCACCGCCGATTTCACCAAGGCCGCCGAAGCCCAGTTCGCCGACCTGCAGAAGAACTTCATGTCGGTGGTTGACACCGCCGTCAAGAACGCCCCGGCCGGCAGCGAAAACGCTGTGACGCTGGTGAAATCGGCCATCTCGGCCGCCAACAACGCGTTTGAGTCGGTGCAAAAAGCCAGCAAGCAAGCCACTGAAATGGCCGAAGCCAACTTCACCGCCGTGACCACCCAGGCGGTCAAGGCCAGCCAGGCTGCCACCAAGTCGGTCAAGCGCGCCGCCTGACCTGCCTGCAAACCAGAGACCTCAACAAGACGCTGCGGAACTTATCCGCGAGCCCGGGCCTCAGACCCGGGGTTGCGGTGGGCGAGCCGCAACGTCCGTGAATGGTTGTCTCCTCGGTACCTCTCGAAAGCTGCTTTCAAGGTACCTTCGGCCCGGTGGCTTGCCA
>JANLZT010000718.1:0-5005 GCA_031366465.1 Betaproteobacteria bacterium
GGCTTCCAGCGCCGCCATGCGCAGGCGCTGGAGCAAAAAATCCGCCATCTGCACCACAGCACCGGCCGCCAGGTCAGCCTGATCGGCTGGAGCCTGGGCGGTGTGTTCGCGCTTTACGGCGCGCACCAGGCGGCCGAATGCGTGCGCCAGGTGATCACGCTGGGCAGCCCGGTCAATGTGGACGCCGCTGGCAGCCAGTCGCCGCCGCTGGTCAAGGCCCTGTACCGGATGATCGCCCACCCGATGGGGCCGTCGGCGCATGTGATGCAGCCGCGCGCCAAGAAGCTGCGCGAGCACCACCTGCCGCCGGTGCCGATGAGCTGCCTGTACTCGATCAGCGACGGCGTGGTGCCGCCCCAGGAGGCCACCATCGACGCCGCCGGCGGCAGCCCCTTCGAGAACATCCGGGTGGCCGGCAGCCACACCGGCCTGGGCTTCAACCCGATGGTGATGTGCATCCTGGCCAACCGCCTGGCCCAGGCCGAGGGCGATTGGAAGCCGTTCCAGCCAGTTGGCGTATCGGGCACGCTGTACCGCTGGATGACGCATGCGGCGGTGCCGATTTGAGTGGCACCGCAGGCACCGCTTGAGGCCGACTCAAGTCGGGTCAATCACCCCCATGCCGATCATGCGCAGCGCCGTCATGCTGGGCGCAAAGAAGTAGTCGCCACCGCGGGTGGACACAAACTGCGGCAGGCCGCGCGCGATGAAGGGCGCATGGCCGCTGGCCGGGTTGGCGGCGATCACGAAGCGGGCGCCCTCGGGGTGGTTGCCCACCAGCGGGCAGCTGTCATTGCCGGCGTTGAAGTCGAGGCCGAAGTTCAGCCACTGTTGCTGCACAAACTCGAACTGCCGCGACAGTGAGCTGCAGTGGGCCAGCATCACGATGCCGTGTTCGCCGTCGGCACTGTCGCGGGCGCCATAGGGCAGGCCGCGGCGCAGGATGCGGCGGCGGTTGTTGAGCGCACTGCCCATGCGCTCGGCCGGCTCGGCGCTGGCCCGCGGGTCGAGTGAATCGCGGGTGTTCATGCGCCGCAGATGGGCCGTGACCGGGCAGCGCAGGCCTTGCGCGTCGTCCGCATAGCGGAACTCGACCAGCGCCCGGGCGCGCTCCACCGACCCTGCGGCAAAGCGGCTGTTGAAGGCCGCCCAGGCCGCCAGATCGGGCGCGGCGATCAACGGCACGCCGTCGCGCCAGCGCCCGGCCATCTTGGCCAGCAGGGTCTCGCGGGCGGCGTCCAGGCTGGGCAGGGCCCAGGCGCCGGCCAGCTGGGCACTGGTCTGGTCCACCCAGCGCTCGAAGGCGCCCACATGCTGGTGCAGCTTGCGGTAGCTCAAGAAACTGCCGTTGCGGCTGAAATCCAGCGGCATCGCGGCGCCGGCCACCTCTTGGGCCTCGTCGGGCCAGCCCAGCAAGAACTCGCCGGTGGCCAGGGGCCGCCAGTGGCCCTGGCCGTCCACCGCACCCTGGCCCACGGCCAGGTCTTCTTCGGCGCCGCCCGGGTACTGGCCGATGAACATCGGGTCGCCGATGGCATCGATGAAACCAAAGTGCTCCACCGGCACCGGCATGGCGCCGGCCATCAGCGCCGACAGCTCCTGCCACTGGCTGGCCGGGCCGCGGTGGCCAGGCAGCAGTGCCAGCCCGCCTGGCGCGCCGGCATTGAGCTGGGCGATCAAGTCGACGATGTGCTGGGTGACGCTGGCCAGCTCGGGCAGGGCCCGGCCATCGGCGCCAATCTGGGCATTCAGCGTGATCAGCAGATGGGCCGCCAACTTGTCGGGCTGCCAGACCGGATCCCAGTGCTCGGGCGTGTTGTCCAGCACATCGTCGCCCAGGATGGGGGCACGGGCCAGCATGCCGTCGATGAAGTCATCAGGCAGGCCGCGCAGCGTGCGGGTGGGCAGGCCCAGCGCCACCAGGCCGCGGTAGCTGAAGGCCAGGTTCAAGGCCACCGCCGGCCGCGTGACCGGGTTCTGCCCCACCGGCACGCCCTTGCGGGTGGACGGCCAGCGCAACGCGGTGGTAACGCGCGGTCGCAGGGCCTCCACCAGGGCCCGGCCGGCTGCCGCATTGCCCACATGCACCAGCAGGTAGCGGGCCTTGGGGAAGCCCAGCCGGCCATAGGCCGTGAGGATGTTGCCCTGGATGTCGCCCAGCGCCAGCAAGTCAGTCATGCCGCCTCCGCCTTCTGCAGCACCGGCTGGTGGGTGACCAACGGCACACCGTCGGATCGGATCACCCCCGGCGCCTGGGTCGGGCCGGCCACCGAGCCCGGTTGCAGACGCTGCACAAAGTCAGCAAAGCGCCGGTGCACGGTGGCGTCGTCGGCGCCCTGCAGATCGGCCGCCAGCAGCGCAAAGTGCTGTTGCACATGCAGGGCCTTCAGCACCGACGGCAGGTCGGTGCCATCCCCGGCCGGAAAGGCTTGATGGCCCTTGCGCCAAAGCGCGAACAAGACCCCACCCACGCTGGCGACCAGCGCCACCGGCAGCGCCAGCAGCAGCCACCACGCCGACGCTCGCCACAGCATCAGCGCTGCCAGGGCCAGCGCCGACAGCAGCCCGGTGCCGGTGGCAATGGCCCGGCCCACGCCGGCCAGGGTGTAGCCGTGCAGGTCGGGCATGGGCTCGTAGTAGTCATTGAAGCTCATCGTCGTCTCGATCTGGCAGCGCTTGAGCCACTCGGCAAACGCCGACCCGTCGGTCACCGCATCGAAGCCCAGGCAGGGCGCGAAGATGGCGCGCAGCTCGGGCTCGGTGCGGGCCCACAAGCCGCTGGCCCAACTGGCCAGGCCGCCGTCGGGCTCGTCCTGGCGGGCGTCGAAGTCGGCGTTGAACATCAGGTAGGGGCATTGCAGGTGGTCCACTGGCTGGGCCGCCAGCAGGTTGACCTTGCGCAGCGCCTGCACCAGGGCATTGCCGCCATCGCGGCCGTTGTACATCGGCTGGTCGATCAGCACGGCCCGGGCGAAGTGGGTGCGGCCACAGCGCGAAAACGGGCTGCTGAAGCCGGCGTCCACGCTGGCCGGGCTCTGCTGCGCGGTGGGCAGGCTGGCCAGGGCCTCGCGCAGCAACTGGCTGGGGGTGGTGAAGCTGCCGTCGGGCCGCTGCAGGGGCCCGCAGCGCACGGGGATCAGGGTGCTGAGAAAGTAATGCCCACCGTCGATGTTGGCCATTCAGACCCCCTGGCCCCAGCGGGCCTGCACAAAGGCCTGGCGGTTGCGGTCGGCTTGGGTGGTGTCGTTGCTGGCCACCGGCGCATAGCCGGGTGAGCCCAGATCGTTCTGCACCGCCACCAGGGCCTGGCGCCAGAGGCCGGCAAAGGCCGCCGGGGTGCTGCCGGCATCGGCCTGGGCATGGGCCTGCGCCAGTCGCAACACCGCCCGGCGCACCCGCATGGCGCATTTGATGTCGCGCTGGGCCGACCCCGGCGTGGCGTTGTAGTAGTAGTCGGTATCGACCTGGTTGGCGCGGATGTAGTCCTTGAACGGCGTCACCGGGATCGACTTGGGGTAGTGGGTGGAGGAGAACCAGAACAGGTCCAGGCCGTTGGGCAGGCCGTCGGAGAAGGCGTCGATGTACTGGTCCCAGGTGCCGTTGAAGTTGCTGCAGAACATCATGTAGTCGTTGTTCAGCTTCTCGGGGCCCTGGCCCAGGTCGGGCCACTGGTCGCGCTTGATGATGAACCAGCGCGCGAAATGGATGATCGACAAGCCCAGCAGGCCGGCCAGTTGGTCAGGCAAGGCGCGCGAGGCGATGAAGATGAAGCGGTTCAGGAATGTGCGGCGCGGGCGCATCGGCGTCAGCACATTCATCGCATAGGCTTTGCCGGCGACATTGCTCATGGTGGCCTCTCAGCCCCACAGGCGGGGGCGCAACCAGCCACCTTCGCACCTGTGGCGGCGGCTGTCCAGCATTTGGGCCCCCCGTTTGCGGAGGGCGCGGCGCTTCAAGCTAGGGGTTGCCGGATGCCGCCGGATCAGGCCGCCGGCCGCGCCAGCACCGCGTCCAGCAGGCCGCGCGCCACCACCTTGAGCGCCAGCGTCTCCTCGGCGCCCTCGAAGATCGACAGCACCCGGGCGTCCACAAAGTAGCGGCTGACCGCTGACTCCTCGGCATAGCCCATGCCGCCGTGGATCTGCAGCGCCTCGCGCGTGACCAGCTCGGCCGACCGGCAGGCCAGCAGCTTGACCAGGCTGGCCTCCATGCGGCCGGCGGGGCTGTCCAGACGCCGGCCCACCGCATAGGCCAATTGCCGGCAGGCCGCCAGGCGTGCCGCCATGCGGGCGACCTTGGCTTGGGTGAGGGGATAGCTGATCAGCGGCGCGCCGAAGACCTGGCGGTCCCGGGCGTAACGCAGCGCTGCGCTCAGCGCGGCGCGCATCACGCCGGCAGCGCGGCCGGCGGTCTGCATGCGCCCGCCCACCATGCCGGCCATGGTGAAGTAGAAGCCCTGGCCCAGGCCGGCGCTGCCGCCGATCACATGGCTGTCGGGCACCAAGAAGTCCTCGAAGGCCAGGTCGAAGGAATGCATGCCGCGGTAGCCGATGGTGGGGATGGCGCGGCCGCGCAAACGGCCGCCACCGGCTTGGGCGATGTCGAATGCATGGCCCTCGAAGCTGGGCTTTTCCACCAGCAGCAGGCTCAGGCCCCGGTGGCCCAGGCGGCGGTCGGGGTCGGTGCGGGTGACCACCATCAACACCCCGGCCTTGCCGGCAAAGGTGCACCAGGTCTTGGCGCCGTTCAAGCGCCAGCCGCCCGCCACCGGGCTGCCCTTGAGCATCAGGCCGGCCACGTCCGAGCCGTGATCGGGCTCGGTGATGGCGATGGCGCACAGCGGGTCGCCGGCCGCCAGGCGCGGCAGCCAATGCTGTTTCTGATCTTCTGTGCCACCGGCCAACAAGGCCCGCGCCAGGATCTCGGGCCGGGTGATCAGGCTGCCGGCCGCCGCCAGCGAGGCCTCGGACAGCGCCTCGGTCACCGCGATCATGGTCAGCGCGGC
>JANLZT010000775.1:0-3132 GCA_031366465.1 Betaproteobacteria bacterium
GCAGACCGGCTACGAGGACACCTGGTACCACCTGTGGCGCGAGCGCCGGCTGCCGGTCAATGTCGATCCGTTCGATGCCAAGCTGGACGACGAGATGGAGCGCATCCGCCTGCGCCGCATCTTCACCCAGGGCCTGGACCATGCTGTGGGCTATGCGCTGCCGATCAAGAGGTGCGAGGGCGGCAAGGCATAGCCCACCGGGTGGTCCAGGCCTTGCGTGAAGATGCGGCGCAGGCGGATGCGCTCCATCTCGTCGTCGAGCTTGGCATCAAAGGGATCGACATTGACCGGCAGCCGGCGCTCGCGCCACAGGTGGTACCAGGTGTCCTCAAAGCCGGTCTGCACATGCTCGTCGCTCAGGCCCAGGCGGCGCGTCAGCGCAGTCATGAAGGCCTTGGCGTCGGCGGCGGTGTACTGGGTGGGCTCACGCTCGTCGGCAAACAGCGCTGGGTCATGCCAGCAGGGCTGGCCATCGGCGCGCCAGCAGATGCTCAGGGCCCAGCGCGGCAATTGCTCACCCGGGTACCACTTGCCCTGGCCGTAGTGCAGGAAGCCGCCCTTGCCGTAATGGTCGCTCAGGCGCTGCACCAGGTCTTGCGCAAACATGCGCTTGGTGGGGCCGAGCGCGTCCACATTCCACTCGGCGCCGTCGCGGTCGGCCACCGACACAAAGGTGGGCTCACCGCCCATCGTCAGCCGCACATCGCCGTCGATCAGGTGCGCGTCAACCTGCTCACCCAGCGCCAGCACCTGGCCCCACTGCGCCTCGGTGTAGGGCTTGGTAACTCGCGGCGACTCAAAGATGCGGGTCACACCCATGCTGTGGCTGAACTCGACCTCGCACTCGTCCATCGCCCCGCTGATCGGCGCGGCGCTGCCGGGGGTGGGCGTGCAGGCCACCGGGATATGGCCCTCACCGGCCATCAGGCCCGAGGTCGGGTCCAGCCCGACCCAGCCGGCGCCGGGCAGATAGACCTCGCACCAGGCGTGCAGGTCGGTGAAATCCACCTCGGTGCCGCTGGGGCCGTCGAGCGCCTTGACATCGGACTTCAACTGCACCAGGTAGCCCGAGACAAAGCGTGCCGCCAGCCCCAGGTGGCGCAGTGTCTGCACCAGCAGCCAACCGGTGTCGCGGCAGGAGCCGCTGGCCAGCGTCAGCGTGGCCTCTGGCGTCTGCACACCCGGCTCCATGCGGATGACATAGCCGATGTCCTTTTGCAACTGCTGGTTGATGCCGACCAGGAAGTCGATGGTGCGGCGCTCGGTCAGGTCGATGCTGGCCAGCCATTTGGCGAATGCCGGCGTGGCCGGCTCGGTCACCAGGTAGGGCTGCAGTTCGAGCTTGAGCGCCTCGTCGTAGCTGAAGGGGTAGGTCTCGGCGTCGGGCTCCAGGAAGAAGTCAAACGGGTTGTAGACCGACATCTCGGCCACCAGGTCGACCGTGACCTTGAACTCGGTGGTTTTCTCGGGGAAGACCAGCCGCGCCAGGTAGTTGGCAAAGGCATCTTGCTGCCAGTTGATGAAGTGGCCGGCCGGCTCGATCTTGAGCGAATAGCTCAGGATATTGCTGCGGCAGTGCGGCGCCGGACGCAGCCGCACGATGTGCGGGCCCATCGCCACCAGCCGGTCGTAGGTGTAGTGGGTGACGTGGTTCAGGGCGACATGGATTGACACGGAGTTCCTTCAGAAAAGCTTGGATGCTGCGATGCAGCATTGTCATCGCCAAACGTGATAGATCAGGCCGGAACGAGGAAATCCCGGCTGATGCCGGCGCCGATGTCGTTGACGCGGTCAAGGAACTGGGTCAAGAAAGCATGCAGGCCGGTGGCCAGGATCTCGTCGATGCGGCCGAACTTCAAATCGCTGCGCAAGCGGCCGGCGCGGCGGCGGGTCTCGAAGCTGGGCTCATTGGCCACCAGATCGAGGTTTTCCACCACCGCGTTCATGCAGCAAGCCAGCGAGCGCGGCATGTCGGCGCGCAGCATCAGCAACTCGGCCACCTTGTCGGGCCGGATCACATTGCGGTAGACCTTGCGGTAGATCTCGAAGGCGCTGACCGAGCGCAGGATCGCGCTCCAGTGGTAGAAATCCACCTCGGGTGCATCGTCATCGGCCCAGGCGCCAAAGTAATCACCGGCCAGCGCATGGAACTTCACGTCCAGCAGCCGGGCGGTGTTGTCGGCGCGCTCCAAAAAAGTGCCGATGCGTATGAAGTGCAGCGATTCATCCTGCAGCATGGTGCCCACCGACACCCCCCGGCTCAGGTGGGAGCGGAACTTGACCCACTCGAACAAGGCCGCCGGGTCGCGCTCGAACGAGTCGTCCTGCAGCAGCCGCTTGAACTCCAGCCAGGTCTGGTTGGTGGTCTCCCACAGCTCGGTGGTGAGCTTGCCGCGCACCGCGCGGGCGTTCTCGCGGGCGGCGGCCAGGCAGGAGACGATGGACGAGGGGTTCTCGGCATCGCGCACCATGAAGTCCATCACATTGCGCGCCGTCACCGCGTCGTGCTGCTTGCCAAAGGGCCCGGTCAGTTCCGAGATGCCCAGCACCCCGGCCCAGCCCTGCTCGGTGCGGTCGGCCGACTGCGGCAGCAGCGAGGTCTGGTAGTTGACGTCCAGCATGCGGGCGGTGTTCTCCGAGCGCTCCATGTAGCGTGACATCCAAAAAAGGTGATCCGCAGTTCGAGACAGCATGTTGTTGTTCTCCTTGAATCAGCCTTGGCTTTGGCTCTGGCTCATCGGCTCGGCCGGGCTGGCGTCGGGCTGAGCTTCCAGCACCCAGGTGTCCTTGGTGCCACCGCCCTGGGATGAGTTGACCACCAGCGAGCCGTCCTTCAAGGCCACCCGGGTCAGGCCGCCGGGCACCATCTGCACGCTGCGGCCCGACAGCACAAAGGGCCGCAGGTCGATGTGTCGCGGCGCGATGCCGCTTTCGACAAAGGTGGGCGTGGTCGACAGCGCCAACGTCGGCTGGGCGATGTAGTTGCTGGGCCTGGCCAGCAGCGCAGCGCGGAAGTCCTCGATCTCGGCCTGGGTGCTGGCCGGGCCCACCAGCATGCCGTAGCCACCGGCGCCATGCACCTCCTTGACCACCAGCTCACCCAGGTGGTCCAGCACATATTGCAGGTCGCCC
>JANLZT010000776.1:0-1722 GCA_031366465.1 Betaproteobacteria bacterium
GCAGACCGGCTACGAGGACACCTGGTACCACCTGTGGCGCGAGCGCCGGCTGCCGGTCAATGTCGATCCGTTCGATGCCAAGCTGGACGACGAGATGGAGCGCATCCGCCTGCGCCGCATCTTCACCCAGGGCCTGGACCACGCTGTGGGCTATGCCTTGCCGATCAAGAGGTGCGAGGGCGGCCCGGCGCTGGCCGGCACCCGCTGGGCCACCGGGCCCTGGTTCTTCCGCGACGAGCGCATGTATTTGCACCCGGGTGATTCACCGATGGGCTATCGCCTGCCGCTCGACAGCCTGCCCTGGGTCAAGGCCACCGACTACCCCTACCACATCGAGTCCGACCCCTTCTCGCCACGCGACGCGCTGCCGGCTGCGGCCACCATCAAGAGCCAGTACGCCGCGCATGTGATCGGCGGTGGCTTTGCCGAGGGCGGCACGGTGTCGATGCAACGGCATTTGTTTGAAGTGGGCAAGGGCTTGCCGGCGGGCGAGGGCGCTGCCACCGCAGCCGCTGGCTTGGCCTTGGGCGGGGCCGGCAGCAAGGCCGGCTTGGGCCACTCGGCCGGCCAGCAGCCTGGCGCGCCCATCACGCCCGTCACGCCCATCACCCGGGCACCGGAACCTTTCGAGTCGGCCCACTGGATCACCCGCACCGCGCTGGTGGTGGAGGTGCGCGACCCGCGCCGCGCCAACGGCCCCAAGGCCGAGACCCAGGGCCAGGCCAGCGGCGTGCTGTATGTCTTCATGCCGCCGCTGGAGACCCTGGAGGACTACCTGGAGCTGCTGGCCGCCATCGAGGCCACGGCGGCCGAGCTGGCGGTCAAGCTGGTACTCGAAGGCTATCCGCCGCCGCGCGACCCGCGCCTGCGCCTGCTGGCGGTCACCCCCGACCCGGGCGTGATCGAGGTCAACATCCACCCGGCGCACAACTGGCTCGAGCTGGTCGAACAAACCGAGTTTCTCTACGACGCGGCCTGGCAATCGCGCCTGTCGTCCGAGAAGTTCATGCTCGACGGCCGCCACACCGGCACCGGCGGCGGCAACCACTTTGTGATGGGCGGTGCCCGGCCGGCTGACAGCCCGTTCTTGCGCCGGCCCGACGTGCTGGGCAGCCTGCTGGCTTTCTGGCACAACCACCCCAGCCTGAGCTATCTGTTCAGCGGCCTGTTCATCGGCCCCACCAGCCAGGCGCCGCGGGTGGACGAGGCCCGCAACGACCAGCTCTATGAGCTGGAGATCGCGCTGGCCGAGATCGAGAAGAACAAGCAGCTCTATGGCCAGCAGATGCCGCCCTGGCTGGTGGACCGCACGCTGCGCAACATCCTGGTCGACCTGACCGGCAACACCCACCGCAGCGAGTTCTGCATCGACAAGCTGTACTCGCCCGACACGGCCACCGGCCGCCTGGGCCTGCTGGAGCTGCGCGCCTTCGAGATGCCGCCGCATGCCCGCATGAGCATCGTCCAGCAACTGCTGCTGCGCGCCTTGGTGGCGCGCTTCTGGGCCCAGCCCTACCAGCAAGCCCTGGTGCGCTGGGGCACCGAGCTGCATGACCGCTACCTGCTGCCGACCTTTGTCTGGCAGGACTTCGAGCATGTGATGCAGGAAATGGCGGCCGAAGGTTTTGGCTTTGAGGCCGCCTGGTTCGCACCGCACTTCGAGTTCCGCTTCCCCAAGGTGGGCGAGCTGACTGCCGAGGGCGTGCAGCTGCAACTGCGCAG
>JANLZT010000689.1:0-1590 GCA_031366465.1 Betaproteobacteria bacterium
CACCCTGGCCGACCCCAAGACCATGCCGTATGTCGGCTCGCGCGTGCTGGATTGGCCTTATGTCGAAGGCCTGCGCATGGATGAGGCCATGCACCCGCTGGCGCTGTTGGCCTTCGGCATGTATGGCGAGGTGCTGCCCAATCAGAACGGCGCGCCGGTGCGCATGGTGCTGCCCTGGAAATACGGCTTCAAAAGCGCCAAGAGCATCGTCAAGATCCGCTTTGTCGAGCAGCAACCCAAGACCGCCTGGGTCAAGGCCGCCGCGCAGGAATACGGGTTTTATTCCAACGTCAACCCGAAGGTGGACCACCCGCGCTGGAGCCAGGCCACCGAGCGCCGCATCGGCGAGGACGGCGTGTTCAACAAGAAGCGCGCGACGCTGATGTTCAACGGCTACGAGGCGCAGGTGGCGTCGCTTTACAGCGGCCTGGATCTGGCCAAGAACTTCTGATCTTGCGCCCTCCCCCGGGCAGGGGGAGGGTTGGGGTGGGGGTCGAAAGCCGCTGCGGCGCCAACGCCGAACCCCCATCCCAGCCTTCCCCCTGGCAGGGGAAGGGGCCCGCTGACTGCCATCCGCCATGAACAAACTGCTGCTGCATCCGGCGGCCAAGCCGCTGTTGTTTGCGCTGGCGCTGATCCCCTTTGCCCACCTGCTGTGGGGCGCCATTGCCAACACCCTGGGTGCCAACCCGGCCGAGGCGCTGATCCGCGGCACCGGCGATTGGGTGCTGCGCTTCTTGTGCATCACGCTGGCCATCACCCCCGTGCGCGAATGGACGGGCTGGAACGCGCTGGCCCGGCTGCGCCGCATGACCGGCTTGTTTGCCTACTTCTACGGCGTCACGCACTTTCTCTGCTACGCCTGGCTCGACATGGGCCTGGACCTGACCGACATCATCAAGGACATCCCCAAGCGCCCCTTCATCCTGGTGGGCAGCCTGGCGATGCTGCTGATGACACCGCTGGCCGCCACGTCCTTCAACCGCGCCATCAAGGCCTTGGGCGCCAAGCGCTGGAAGACGCTGCACAAGCTGGTCTACGCCATCGTGCTGCTGGGCTTGCTGCACTTCTTCTGGATGCGCGCGGCCAAGCACAATTTTGCCGAGTGGTCGATCTATGCGGCCATCGTGGCGGTGTTGCTGGGCTGGCGGGTGTGGAAGGCCTGGCAGCGCCGCAAACCCACGCTGGCGGCAGCGATGTCAAGGTGATCTGGCAGTTCTGGTAGGTGCGCGATATACTTGATGTATACCGCACCCGGGGATCAACACCATGTCCAGCACCACGGTCTTCACCAACAACCGCAGCCAAGCCGTGCGCCTGCCCGCTGACGCGCGTTTTCCCGACAGCGTGAAGAAGGTGCAGGTGCGGGTGGTCGGTGCGGACCGGGTGATCTCCCCGGTTGAGCAAGCCTGGGACAGCTTCTTCCACCCTGAGCAAGCCAACGCTGGGGTCACCGACGACTTCATGGCCGACCGGGCATCGCAAGCCCAGCCTGATCGCGAAGCGCTTTGAAGCGGATCACCGATGTTGAAGCTGCTGCTCGACACCAACATCGTGATCTATGTGATCAAGCGCCGGCCGCCATCGGCG
>JANLZT010000830.1:0-4367 GCA_031366465.1 Betaproteobacteria bacterium
CCTCTTGTGCAAGTTTTGGCGGGGGTGGCCCACCCGAGCGATGAAGTGACCCTGCGGACAGAGCCCGCGATGATCGACCTACTCTCGGGTAGCTGGTGACTGGGGCTTGCGGCATTGCGGATGGCGCCGCAGCCTGACAACGCTGCGATGAGCATCAAGACGCTTGCCGCCGTGCTTGCCTACTTGCGGGTCAAGCCCAAGTCCAGCCCAGTCTAGCGGTCGTGCAAGGCGTCAACACCTACGGACTAACCCTGGGCGCACGAGGTGCTGGCCGGTGTGCGGCGGCCACCGGCCAGGGCTGGACTAGTACTTCGTTTCATCAATTAGCTTACAAATGAAATCGTTGGATTCGTTCGCCAGGCTCGGCGCAAACCGCAGCCATAGCCGTAGCCGTAGCTAAGCTATGGCGAGGATTTGCAACGACGCATGGCGGACGAAGACGCGATTTCATGTGAGCAGTTTGGTGAAACGAAGTACTAGGGGCTCCTCAGCGTGAAGGCCACGCGCTCGTAGCGGCCCTGGCCGTCGATGGCGGTCAGCGCGTGCTCGCCCGGCTGGTCCAAGCTCAGGCGCAGCGATTGTTCGGCCCGGCCGCTGCCGACCAGGCGGCCATCGAGCAGCCAACTCACGCCGTCCCGCGCACCCAGTGCCTGCACCCGCAGCACGGCCGCAGGCTGCCCCGGCGCCGGGCGGATCAAGCTGCCGGGCTCGATGCCCGTCAGCCGCAGCGCCCGTGTCGGGGTGGCGGCCCGGCAGGGCGGCGTCAGCGGCAGCCGTTCGGCGTCGCTGCGCCATTGCGGGTCAATCCAGGGCTCCAGCAGGGTGGGCCAGCGGGCGTATTCCAGCGCCACCCAGCGCAAGCCGCCGTCGGCCGCGCAACCGGGGCGCAGCCGCTGGGTGGCAGCCGGGTCGACCCAGGCGGTCTCGCGCAGGCTCGCGCTCTTCATGCGGTCGGGCAAGGTGGGCGGCACGGTGCCGTCCAGCAGCCAGGCGGCGCGCCGCACGCGGCACATCGACGCGGGCGTGTCGGCTGCGGCGCGGCCCAGCGGCCAGCAGATGTCCGCAGCCGTCACCGACGCTGGCACAACGCGCGGCTTGCTGGCCGTGGGGCCCAGCGCGGCCAGCAGATCCTTGACCAGCGGGGCTGCGGTGTTGGCGCCGAAGTGGCCCGGGTTGGGTGTGCCGTCAGGGCGGCCGACCCAGATACCCACGGTGTAGCGGTCGGTCACGCCCACCGCCCAGGCGTCGCGGAAGCCGAAGCTGGTGCCGGTCTTCCAGGCAATGCGTGCGGCGGTCTCGCGGAAGGGTGCGTCGGGCCGCCCGCCGTTTTCCAGGATCTCGCGCACGATGAAGGCCGCACCGGGGCTCATCAGCCTAGTCTCGACCAGCGGCGCGTCGGGTGTCAGGCGCGGCCGCCCGGCCATCCCGCCGCGCGCCAGCGCGGTGTAGGCGCCGACCAGCTCTTCCAGCGTGGTGCCACCGCCGCCCAGGATCAGGCTCAGGTTGGGCGACCCCCCCTCGGGCAGACGCAACTTGAGGCCGGCGTTGCGCAGATGGGCGGCAAAACGCGCCGGGCCGATGCGGTCCAGCAGATCCACTGCGGGGACGTTGAGTGAGCGCTGCAGCGCGTCGCTGACGCTGACCGCACCGGCGAACGATGACTCGAAGTTGCCCGGTGCATAGCCGCCAAAGCTCTGCGGCGCATCGATCAGCAGGCTCTCCGAATGGATCAGCCCGTCGTCCAGCGCCAGCGCGTAGAGAAAGGGCTTGAGCGTCGAGCCCGGCGAGCGCACGCCGCGCACCATATCGACATGGGCGGCCCGGGCGCTGTTTTGGAAGTCGGCCGAGCCGGCGTAGCCACGCACCGCCAGGCTGGCGTTCTCGACCACCAGGGCAGCGATCGAAACCTGGTCGGGCAGCGTGCCCAGGCGGTCCAGCAGCACCTGTTCGAGTGCCATCTGGATGCCGGCATCGAGCGTGCTGGGCAGCGTGGCCGGCAGCAGGCCAGCCTGCGCACCCTGATTCGCGCCGTGATTCGCGCCCTGATTCGCGCCGTGAAGCGCGCGCAGCGCCTGCTGGCGCAGCCGCTCGGCGGCCAGTGGCGCCAACCAGCGTGCCCGCAGCGGCGGGGCGAAGACGGTCTCGATGCGGGCGTCGGCCACCAGCGCGTCGCTCCACAGGCCCAGCCCGGCCATGCGGGCCAGCACCTTGTCGCGGGCCTGGCGGGCCAGCGCCGCAGCGCGGTCGGGCCGCAGTCGCGACGGGGTTTGCGGCAGGGCCACCAGCAGCGCCGCCTCGGCATGGCTCAGGTCCTTTGCGCTCTTGCCCAGGTAGGCGCGCGCGGCCATCTCGACGCCTTCGACCGGGCCGCCCATCGGTGCGTGGTTGAGGTACAGGGTGAGGATCTGGCGCTTGGACAGGTGCGCCTCCAATTGCAGCGCGCGCACGATCTGGCGCAGCTTGGCGCTGATGCTGCGGCCGGCGCGCGGCGGCTCCAGGATGCGCGCCACCTGCATCGTCAGCGTCGAGCCACCGGAGACGATGCGGCCGTGCACCGCCCATTGCCAGGCCGCGCGCAGCAGCGCCGCCGGGTTCACGCCGGGGTGCCAGGCGAACCAGCGGTCCTCAAAGTGCAGCAGCGCCTGCAGGTACAGCGGCGACACGGCGTCGGGGGTCACCGGCTGGCGCAGCCGCTCGTCGCTGCCGGCCCAGGTGCGCAGTGGCGTGCCGTCGTGGGCCAGCACCACCAGGGTGCCGCTGCTGGCGCCGCGGGCGGTGGCCGGCAGCGGATAGGCGCGGTCCAGCGCCAGCAGCAGCGCGACCGCCGTCGCCAACCCGGCCGCCAGGCGCCAGCGCCGCGCGCGCATCACTTGCCCTTGGGGTCGGTCACGGTGATGTCGGCCTCGGGCTTGCCGACGCCGCGCACGTCGGGCCGGTACATGTCCTCGGCATAGGTGGCCGGCACGCCATAGCGACCCGGCGTGACCACCCGCACCAGGTAGAACAGGTCCAGCGGGCGGCCATCCAGGTTGGCCGCAGCGACGAAGCGGTCATCACGGTATTCGCTGTGCTTGATGCGCTCGTCGGCCATGGCCTTTGCCAGCTCGACGTTCTGCACCTTGAACTCGCTGGCCTGCGCGCCCTGCGTGAGGTTCATGTTCTCGACCTCGAAGCCGGCCGGGATGCGGTCGATCACCAGGCCGTCCTTCACGCGCTGGCGGGCGCTGACGCGCAGACGCACGATCAGCAGCTCACCGGTCTTGAACTCGCGCCGCGTGACCGCGCTGCCGTCGCTGTTCCACCAGCTACGCTCGAGCGCGATGCGGTCGTCGTTGGGCGCCGGCGGCTTGACCGGGTAGCCCGACATCGCCACCTCGGCAAACAACGGCTGACGGCCCTTGTTCTGGACGACGATGCCGCGCTGGAAGGCGGCCAGGTCGATGGGCAAGGACAGGCTGGTGCTGCCCCCGACGGTGTCGCTGCGTGCGCCGGTCAACGCAGCGCTCCAGGGCTGACCGGGGTCGCCGCCCACGGCGCGTGCGGCCAGGAACAGGCCCAGCCGCTCCTGCGTGGAGAGGTAGCGGTGCTTGTCGAGTTCGTTCGCCAGGTCCGAGATCAGGTTCTCGCGCTTGGCGTGCACCACCTGGTGGCGCTGCAGCAGCGCGTAAGCCAAGGCCAGGTCGCGCACCGCAGAGCCGTAGTCGCCCAGCCAGTCGCCATACCCGTCCCGCCTGTCGGCGGGCTGGATGCCGTAGGGTCGGTCCAGCGCTTGGTCCAGCGCCACTTTGGCGCGCGCCTTGTCGCCCATCAGGTCCAGCGCCAGCGCCAGGTGCACCAAGGGCAGCGGTGACCGGGCGTTGCCGCGGTGCTGGTCATGCAGCGTGCGCAGCGTGGCCAGCGGCGCCCGCTGGTCGCGTGCCAGCACATAGCCGGCGTGTGCGGCTTCGGCCAGGCGCTGATGGGCCATGCGGATCAACTCGACATCGCGGGGGTCGGCGATGCGGCCGTTGGCATCGCGCTGCGGCGCTGTTGGCGCTTTTGGCGCTTGCAACTGCAGGCCCGGCGCGCGCTGAAACTGCTCCAGCAGGTTGCCCATCGCGCGTTGGTGCAGGCTGTCGGGCACCGCAAAGCCAGCGCTTCTGGCGTCTTGCAAGAAGCCGGTGACATAGGCGCTGAGCCAGGCTTCATAGGGGCTGTTGGCCGTCCACAGGCCAAAGCCGCCTTGGGGCTGCTGCATGCCGGCCAGGCGGCCGAAGGCCCCGTCCAGCCGCTTGGCGCGCTCCTCACGCGACAGCGGCTGGATGCCAAACGCCGCCGCGCCGGCTTCGTCGATGAAGACCAGCGGGTAGGCGCTGCTGGTGGTCTGC
>JANLZT010000832.1:0-4867 GCA_031366465.1 Betaproteobacteria bacterium
CGGATATTGCCCTGGCCGAAGGGCACTTCACCGACCCGGCCCTTGGTCTTTTTCTCCAGCGTGTAGGCCGCAAACGAGGCCAGCAAGGCGCCGCCGCCGGGCAGCACCCCCAGGATCGAGCCCAATGCGGTGCCGCGCAACACGGCGGGCCAGGCGTCCTTGAAGTCCTGCTTGGTTGGCCACAGGCCCTTCACATCCTTGGTGAAGACCTCGCGGTGCTCGGCCGGCTGGCCCAGGTTGACGATGATCTCGCCAAAGCCGAAGACGCCCATCGCGATCACGACGAAGCCGATGCCGTCGGTCAGCTCGGGGATGTCGAAGCTGTAGCGCGGTACACCCGAGATCACGTCGGTGTTGATCTGGCCCAGCAGCAGGCCCAGCAGGATCATCGCAATGGCCTTGACCAGCGAGCCCGAGGCCAGCACCACCGCGCCGATCAGGCCCAGCACCATCAGGCTGAAGTACTCGGCCGGGCCGAACTTGAAGGCCAACTCGGTGAGCGGCGGCGCGAAGGCCGCGACGATGAGGGTGCTGACGCAACCGGCGAAGAACGAGCCCAGACCGGCTGCCGCGAGTGCCGGGCCGGCTCGGCCCTTGCGGGCCATCGCATAGCCGTCGATGGCGGTGACCACCGAGCTGGATTCACCCGGCACGTTGATCAGGATGGCGGTGGTCGAGCCACCGTACTGCGCACCGTAGTAGATGCCGGCCAGCATGATCAGCGCCGGCGTGGCGTCCAGGGCATAGATGCTGGGCAGCAGCATCGCGATGGTGGCCACCGGCCCTAAGCCCGGCAGCACGCCGATCAGCGTGCCCAGCAGTGAACCGAAGAAGGCATACAGCAGGTTTTGCGCCGTGAAGGCGACGCCAAAACCCAGCATCAAATTGTTGATGAGATCCATGGTGTGCTCTGCGTCCTCAACCGGTGATGAAGGTAGGCCACAGCGGAATCACCAAGTTCAAGCCCTTGATGAAGATCGCCCAGGACCCGATGGTCAGTACCACGCAATTGAGCAGCACGTCCTTCCAGTGAAACTCGTCGCCGGCCAGGCTGGCCACGATGATCAGGATCGGCAGGGCCATGGCCAGCCCCAGGTGCGGCAGGGTGTAGCCGAAGATGCCCACCGTGGCGGTGATGGTGATCAGCGGCTTCCAGGCCCAGGTGCCGAGCGGCTCGCCGTCGTCGGTCTCGACGACCATGGCCTTGAACAGCACCATGGCCCCCATGATGGCCATCAACACGCCCAGGCCGAAGGGGAAAAATCCAGGCCCCGGGCGGGCCGACGAGCCGAAGTTGTAGTTCAAAGCACCCCAGGCAAAGCCAATGCCTATGACGATGAACATCAGCCCCGACCAGAAATCTTTCTGGCTCTTGATCTTCACAACGCGGTCTCCTCAAACGCCGAAAGCGGTTGCATCGATTCTAGGGAGCGCCTCGTCGGCAGCGGCTGTGGTTTCCACGTAAGCCGGCACCCTCGAACCCCGGGCCGGCAGACCCTGTGACACCCACGCTGGCGGCGCTCAGGCCGCCTGCCAGGCCGGTGTGCCGCGCAGCACTTCGTCCACCGTGGTCAGGCCCTCGCAGACCTTCATCAGCCCGGCCAGCCGCAAGGGCTGCATGCCGGCAGCCACCGCATGGCGGCGCAGCGCGGCCATGTCGTGCGCGGGGTGCACCGCGCGGCGGGCGTCGTCATCGAGCACCATCAACTCGTAGAGGCCGACACGGCCGCGAAAACCGGTGTTGCGGCAAACCACGCAGCCCACCGGCCGGTAGGCCCGCAGGCCGCCAGCCAGGCGCCAGGGATGGGCCAGCGCGGCCAGGGATTCCCGCGTGATGGTCTCGTCGCGCTGCTTGCAGGCACCACACAGGGTGCGGGCCAGGCGCTGCG
Organism: Betaproteobacteria bacterium; assembly: GCA_031366465.1. Taxonomy (GTDB): domain Bacteria; phylum Pseudomonadota; class Gammaproteobacteria; order Burkholderiales; family Burkholderiaceae_C; genus Pseudaquabacterium. The sequence goes on from JANLZT010000832.1 coordinate 1,890, forward strand.
CCAGCACCCCGATCACGGTGGCCGAGATCAGGTAGGGCGGCACGCCCAGGTCGATCAGCCGGGTGACGGCCGACGCGGCATCGTTGGTGTGCAGCGTGGAGAACACCAGGTGCCCGGTGAGCGCGGCCTGGATCGCCATCTCGGCGGTGGCCAGGTCGCGGATCTCGCCGACCATGATGATGTCCGGGTCCTGGCGCATCAGCGAACGCAGGCCCTCGGCAAAGCCCATGTCCAGCGACGCCTGCACTTGCGTCTGGTTGAAGGCCGGCTCGATCATCTCGATCGGGTCTTCGATGGTGCAGACATTGACCTCGTCGGTGGCCAGGGCCTTGAGGGTGGCGTACAGGGTGGTGGTCTTGCCGCTGCCGGTGGGGCCGGTGACCAGCACGATGCCATGCGCCTGGTGCATCAATTGCTGCCAGCGCTGGCCGTCGTCGTCGCCGAAACCCAGGCCGGCGATGGTCTTGACCGTGGCCTCGGGGTCGAACACCCGCATCACCATCTTCTCGCCAAAGGCGGTGGGCAGGGTGGACAGGCGCATCTCGACCTCACCGCCCGGGCCATCGGCGTTGTCGGGCCGTTTGGTCTTGATGCGGCCGTCCTGCGGCCGGCGGCGCTCAACCACGTCCATGCGGCCCAGCAACTTGATGCGCGCGGTCATCGCGTTCATCACCGTCAAGGGCACCTGGTAGACGGTGTGCAGCACGCCATCGATGCGGAAGCGGATGGCCCCCATCTCGCGCCGCGGCTCGAGGTGGATGTCGCTGGCGCGCTGATCGAAAGCGTATTGCCAGAGCCAGTCCACCACCTGCACCACGCCCTGGTCATTGGCATCGAGCTGCTTGGCGGTCTTGCCCAACTCCACCAGTTGCTCAAAGCTGGCCGTGGCGCTGGTCTCACCGGTCTTCTGGGCCTGGCGCACCGAGCGCGCCAGGGCATAGAACTCACTGGTGAAGCGGGCGATGTCGTCGGGGTTGGCCAGCACCAGGCGCACCCGGCGCCGGCTGTGGGATTCGATCTCGGCCACCCAGCCGGTGTCGAAGGGCTCGCTGGTGGCCACCGTGACCTGCTCGGCCGTCACCGTGACCGGCAGCACTTTGCGCAGTTCGGCATATTGCAGGCTCATCACCTCGGCCACCCGGCCCACATCGACCTTGAGCGGGTCGATGCGCAAATAGGGCAGGCTCACCCGCAGCGCCAACCATTCGGTCAGGGCCTCGGTATCGAGGGCACGGCCATCCCGCAGCAAACCGGCGCCGCCCAGGCGCACCAGCGCATGCAGGCTGGACGCGCCGGCGCCAAAGCGCTTGCTCACGCGCAGCGCATCGTCGCTGCTGATCAGGGCATCGTCGCGCAGCCAGCCCAGCAATTGATGCCAGTCAAGCCTGCCGCGCGGTCGCGCCGCCAGCGCGGTGGCGTCATTGGATCGGATGGGGTCGGGCGGCAGTGGGCTCATGGAGGGGCCCGCGCGGCTGGCGCGCAAGCGAACCCGATGTTAGCGGCGCGCCTTGGGCCGCAAGTGCCGGGATTGGCCCCGCCCAAGCCAGTAGTTGCCGGCTTGGGCGGGGCAGCCTGATCACCCGGCCTGCCAGACATCACCGTCGGCCAGGCCGGCCGGGAGCAGCAAGCGATCACGCGCCGCAGCGTCGTCTCGCAGGGTCGCGCGCCACCAATCGGTGGTCACCGCTGCCACCAGTGCATGCTGCCTGGCCTGGTGTGCCAGGCTCACGGCCTGGCGCGGGACGATCTCGGTCGCGGGGCCGGTCTGGCCAGCAAAGCTCAGGTGGTCGGCATGCTGCAGCAGCAGCAATGCCTTGTGGCCGGGTGGCAGCGCGGCATAGGCGGCCAGCCGGCGCTGTGGCGTGGCGCCGTTGCCCATCACATCGCCGTCCAAGGTGCCGGTGATGCACAGGGTGGGGCGGGTGATGGCTGCAAAGGCTTGCTCGGCCGCGCCTGCCGGCGCGGTGGGCGAGAACGCGACAAAGGCCGCCAACCTCGGCTCGTGCAGGCCCGGCAGGCCCGGATAGGCCTGGCCGGCCATGCCCAGCATGGTGTGGGCCCCAAAGGAATGCCCGCTCATGCCCACCCGCTGGGCCCGCACGCCGGCCCAGCGGCCTTGCCCGGCGGCCTGCAGTTGAGCGACCTGGTCCAGCGCGAACACCACGTCACCCAGCCGCAACAGCAGTTGCTGCGGGCTGACCGCGTCGCGCAGGCCGGCCAGGTTGCCAAAGCCACCGGCCTCGCGCCGAACGGCCGGCAGATCGCTGCCGGGGTGTTGCAGGTGCAGCACCACAAAGCCGGCCGCCGCCCAGGCCTGGCCCCAGACCTCGCCGCCTGCCCGGGTGCCACCCAGTCCGTGCGAGAACAACACCAGCGGCGTGCCTCCGGGCGGCTGGCCGCTGCCCTCAGCGGGCCAGCGCAAGCGCACCGGCAGTGCGCGGGATCGCTGGGCATCGGTCCAGATCGCATCCTCGACCGGTGGCGACTGGGCAGCGGCCCAGCGGGCAGGGCCGCTGCTTGCAACCGCCAGGGTGGCCTGGATCAGATGGCGTCGCATCATCATTGGTCGTCCGGTGGCAAAGAGGCAAAAAAAATTCCCAACCGGTGAAGGTTGGGAATCCATGGTTTGGTGGAGCCGGGGGGAATCGAACCCCCGTCCGCAAGCCATTACCGGCCAGTTCTACATGCTTAGCTGTCTGATTTGAATCTCATGGGCCTGATCGCGCAGCAGCACGCTATCGGGCTCACCAGTCACTTGGTTCTCGTCCCAGGCTGAATGACGCAGCCTGGCACCAGCCAATGTGTATGACTTCGCAGCCGAATGTGTTGCCACATCGGGCCCGGCCCATCGGCCAACCGTTGCGAAGCTCACCGGTTTTTAAGCGGCGAGGGCGTACGAGGTATCGTTCGCAGTTACTTTGTTTCCAGTGGTTTTACGAGCGAACTGGTGCTCGGCATGCCCTGAACCGACTCCGTAC
>JANLZT010000011.1:0-18238 GCA_031366465.1 Betaproteobacteria bacterium
GGCCACCACCAGCCAGTCGGCCTGCAGCTGGTAGCGGCCGTCGGCGGTGTCGATGTCCAGCAGCACGCCTTCGGCTTGCGGCGTCACCCGGGCCAGCTTGCTCTTCCAGCGCAGGTCCAGGTTTGGCAGCCGGCTGGCGCGCGTGACCAGGGCTTCTTCCAGGTGGTATTGCTGCAGGTTGACCATGCCCGGCCGCTCATGTCCGGCGTCAGGCTGCAGGTTGAAGTTGAAAACCTCGCGCTCGCCAAAAAAGGTGCGGCCGACGTTCCAGGTGACGCCCCTGTCCACCACCGCCTGGCCGCAGCCCAGACGGTCCAGGATCTCCAGCGTGCGTTTGGCGTAGCACAGCCCGCGCGAGCCCACGCTGACCGTGTCGTCATCGTCCAGCAGCAGCACCGGCAGGCCGTATTGGGCCAGGTCGATGGCCGCAGCCAGGCCCACCGGGCCGGCGCCGACCACCACCACCGGGTGGCGTGACACGACGCTGGGGCTGTCCAGCTCGGCCGGCCGGCGGTAGGCGTAGCGCGGGTAGGTGTAGGTGCTGAGCATCGGGCGCTGCCGGTCGGCTTGCCGGGCCGGCGATCAAGACTCCAGGGCCTGCCACATCTGCACATCGCGCTCGGCGGTCCAGATGCGCGGATCGGGGTATTGGGTCACCTCGTCATAGCAGCGCGTCACGTCAAACGGCATGCAGTGCTGGAAGATCACCCAGGCACCGTATTTGGGCGTCAGCTTGGCCAGGGTGTCTTTGTAGACCGCGTTCAAATCCTTGCCGGCGGCCACCCCGGCCAGCACGCTGGCATGCACATCGGCGATGAAGCTGCGGGTGCCGGCGAGCCCGGCGGCCACGGCGGCGGGCGTGGTGAGTGCGGCGCCGCGCCCGGGCACCAGTTGGGCGGGCTGCAGCGCGGCAAGCTTGTCCAGGGTCTGCGGCCAGTCCTTGAAGTAGGCATCGCCGGCATAGGGTGTGGCGTCGAACTCCACCAGGTCGCCCGAGAACAGGATTTTCTGCTGGGGCAGCCAGGCCACCGTGTCGCCCTTGGTGTGGCCACGGCCCAGTTGCAGCAATTGCACCTCCAGCTGGCCCAGCCACAGCGTCATCTTGCCGGTGAAGGTCATCGTCGGCCAGGTCAGGCCGGGCGGCACGCTCTCGACGTTCTGGAACAGCCTGGGGAAGCGGCCGATCTCACTGGCCTTGTCCTGCTCACCGCGCTCTTGGATCAGATCCCAGGTGTCCTGGCTGGCGATGATGTGCTCGCAGCCCTCGCACCTGTAGGCCGACGCCCCCAGCACCCGCACCGCGTGGTAGTGCGTCAGCAGCACGTACTTGATGGGTTTGTCGGTCACCTCGCGGATGCGGCGGATCACGTCCTGGGCCATCACCGGGGTGGCCTGGGTGTCGAGCACCAGCACCGCGTCGTCGCCGATGATGATGCCGGTGTTGGGGTCGCCCTCGGCGGTGTAGGCGTAGGCGTTGGGCGACAGCTGGGTGAAGCTGACTTGCTTGACGTCCAGATCGGCCTGGCTGGCGAAGGCTTTGCTCACGGCGGGTGTCTCCAAGGCGGGGGCCCAGCCGGGTGGCAGGCCGGCCTCCAGTATCGATTGACAATTAGCATCTGTCAAACAAGTTTGCTTAAAACGAATTTTGATCAGCCCAAGCTCGCGCCGCGCCGGGCCTGTTCAGGCGCCAGCGCTTGGGCTAGGCTGCAGCCCCGGGCCGGCGTGGCCCACCCCAGGAGAGCAGCAGATGGCCAAGGGCAGCAACCAGGCAAGGGCGGCGGCAGCGGCGCCGACAGTCACCACCACAGCCGCCACCACGGTAGACCGCCAGTTGACCTGTTTCGTGGTCACCGGCTTTGGTAACAAGACCGATTACGCCACCGGCCGGGTGCTCAACCTGGACGCCACCTACCAGCAACTGGTGCAGCCGGCCTGCGACGCCGTCAATGTCAACTGCTTCCGGGCCATCGATGCCAACCTGACCGGCAGCATCGACTCGATCATGTACCGCTGGATCTTCCAGGCCGACCTGGTGATCGCCGATTTGTCCACCCTCAACGCCAATGTGTTTTATGAGCTGGGTGTGCGCCATGCCCAGCGGCCCAACACCACCATCATCATTGCCGAGTCGGTGCTGGTGCAGCGCATCCCCTTCGACCTCAGCTCCTTCGTGGTGCACAAGTATGAGCATGGCGGCGAGGCCATCGGCGACGCCGAGCGGCAGCGTTTTGTGGCCCACTTGTCGGCCGTGCTGGCCAGCATCATCGCCAGCGAGCAGCGCCGCCAGCAGGGCGGCCTGGGCGTGGGCCGCGAGACCGACAGCCCGGTGTACATGTTCCTCAAGAACATGACCCCGCCGGCCTTTGTGGCCGACACCTTTGTTGAGCCGCCGGCCTATACCCTGCCGGCCCAGCGCCAGCAGCAGGCCGCCGGCCAAGGCCAATCGCTGGCCAGCATCATGGCCGCCGCCGAGGCCGCCAAGAACACCAAACAGTTTGCCGAGGCGATCCGGTTGTTCAGCCTGGCCATCGAGCGCCAGACCGGCGGCAAGCCCGAGGTCAAGCCCGATGTTTTCCTGGTGCAGCGGCTGGCGCTGGTGACCTACAAACACGGTGAGCGCAAAGACCCGGCCACCGGCCAGACCGATGTGGCGGTGGCGCTGGCGGCCCTGGACGACGCCGAGGCCATCCTGACCCAGTACTGTGAGCCCCGGATCACCAACGACCCCGAGACCCTGGGTTTGTCGGGGGCCATCAACAAGCGCCGCTTCGAGCTGCCGCCGCACGACCCGCACTGCCTGGACGAGGCCATCGGCTTCTACGAGCGCGGCTTCTACGTCAAGCGCGACTACTACAACGGCATCAATGTGGCCTATATGTACAACCAGCAGGCCAATCTGCAGGCCGACCGTTTTGACGCCATCGTCAGCTATGGCCACGCCAACAAGATCCGCCAGTTGGTGGCCGCTATCTGCCAGGCCTTGATCGACGACGAGGCCGGCTTTGCCAAGCGCGGTGATCAGGAGTGGGTGTACTTGACGCTGGCCGAGGCCTGCCACGGCCTGGGCCGCGCGGCCGACGAGCAACGCTTGCAAGCCAAGATCGACAAGCTGGCCAGCCAGTTTGGCAAGGACACCTGGGCTCAGCAGCGCGCCAAGCTGCAAGCGGCGATGGACGAGTTCAAGCAGCGACTGCAGCCAGGGGAGCTGGGCCCGGCGCCGGGCGCTGCGGATGCTGCCGCCGACGCACCGGGCGCCCCAGTCGGCGCCCCAGTCGTCACCCACACCTCCACCCCGCGCCCGGCGGGCAGTGCCGGCAGCCACCCCATCACCATCGATGCCGACATCGCGCCGGGCCGCCAGATCAAGTCCATCGAGATCAACTGCAAGATCGAGTACGACTGATCCAGTCGGGGTCGGCCAGGTGACGCCGGCCAGCGGCGCTATCCTGGGTGGATGTGGACCGCCCTGCAGCGTCGGACAGCCAAGCCTTCATGGGCCGCGCTGCTGCTGCTGGCCGCCTGCGGTGGTGGCGGTAGTGGCGGTGGAAACGGCGGGGGCGATGGCGGTTTGCCGGCCAGCCCCGTGCCAGTGCCAGTGGCCCCGCCGCCCCCTGGCGTGGTGGCCAGCGCCACCAGCCCGGTGGCGGCCGGCTGCACCGGCGGGCGCAGTAGCGGCACGGTGTATGTCGATGCCGAGGCCGAACCCTGGGTAACTGTCTCGCCACTGGATGCCAACCACCTGGTGGGCGTGTGGCAGCAAGACCGCGCCAGCGACGGCGGCGCGCGGGCATTGGTCAGCGCTGTCTCCACCGACGGTGGCCGCAGTTGGGTGCGCAGCCTGCTGCCGTTGTCGCGCTGCGGCGGCGCGGCCCCGGGCACACCTGGCGACCACGAGCGGGTGTCCGACCCCTGGGTGGACTTTGGCGCTGACGGCACGGTCTACCTGATGGGGCTGGCGTTCTCAGGCAACAGCTTTGCTGCCGACGCGGCCAACCAGATGCTGGTGCTGCGGTCCACCGACGGCGGCCGCCACTGGGGCCCGCCCAGCAGCCTGCAGCGCGACCAGTCGCAGGCCTTCAACGACAAGAACAGCCTGACCGCCGACCCCACCGACGCCCGCTATGTGTATGCGGTGTGGGACCGGCTGGACGGCGCCAGCAACGGCCCCACGCTGCTGGCGCGCAGCATCGATGGCGGCCTGTCCTGGCTGCCCGCCCAGGCCATCTACAGCCCGGCGGTGGCCGGTGGCGTCAGCCAGACCCTCGGCAACCGCATCGTGGTGATTGGCGACGGCGCCGAGCGCGGCGTGCTGGTCAACGCCTTCACCCAGATCGACAGCGTGGCCGGCAGGTCCAGCAGCACGCTGCGGGTGCAGCGCTCCAGCGACCATGGCGCCACCTGGTCGGCGCCGGTGTGGGTGGCCGACTTGCTGCCAGTGGGCACCACCGACCCCGCCACCGGCCTGGCGGTGCGCGACGGCGCGCTGATCCCCAGCGTGGCCAGCGGCGGCGGCGGCGTGCTGTGGCTGGCCTGGCAGGACGCGCGCTTCTCGGGCGGTGCGCGCGACGCGATCGCGGTGTCGCGATCCGGCGATGGCGGGCGCAGCTGGAGCGCGCCGCTGGCCGTCAACCATGACCCGGCGGTGGCCGCCTTCACCCCCACGCTGCGGGTGCGTGCCGACGGCAGCGTCGGCCTGATGCACTTTGACCTGCGCAGCAACACCAGCGATGCCAGCACCCTGCTGGCCGACTTGTGGCTGCTGACATCACGCGATGGCCTGACCTGGACCGAGACGGCCGTGACGCGCGGCTTTGACCTGGCCCGGGTACCCACCGTGACGGGGGGATATTTCTTGGGCGATTACCAGGGGCTGGCGTCGGCCGGCAACACCTGGTTGCCGCTGGTGGTGCTGCCGGGCAACAGCGCCGCGAACCGCAGCGATGTGTACGCGATGCGGCTGGAGGCCGGCGCCGCAGCGGCCCAGGCCGGCGCCACCGTGCATGCGGCGCGCGCCGAGATCGCGCAGGCGCTGGCGACGGGGGATGCCAGTTTCAGCCAGGCCCGCAGCGCGGCCATCGGCCGGGCCATGGGCTGGCGCATCCCAGGCTGGGCGCAGCGGGTGGGGCAGGCGGGGCAGCCTGGCGCGCCGCCACCGGGGCAGCCCGCTCAGGCCGTCGCCAGGTAGCGCGCCGCCAGCAAGCCCAGCGCGGCGGCGTCCAGGCCCAGGCGCTGGTGCAAGAAGCCGCTGATGCCACCGGGCTGCGCATCGATGGCATCCAGCGCGGTGGTCAAGAAATCTTCCTGCACCCGCCACAGCACGGTCAGCACCTCGGGCGGGGGTGTCAGACGGTGTGTCAGACGGCGGCAGCGGCGGGCGGCGGTAGTGCAGATTGGTCAGCAAGTAGTCCTGCAGCACCACCGGGCGCGGCACGCCCAGGGCCAGCAGGATCAGCGCGGCGGCCACGCCGGTGCGGTCCTTGCCGGCGGTGCAGTGCAGCACCAGCGGTGCGTCGTCCTGCAGCAGCAGCAGCGCAAACATCTCGGCAAAGCGCGGCGCCTGCTCGGTGACCAGCGCCTGGTACAGGTCCTTCATTAGCCCCTGCACCAGCGGCACGGTCAGGCGCTGGCCGGCAGCCACCAGACCCTGCATGTGTTGCACCACGCTGGGCTCAATGGCCAGCGCATGCGAGGTGATGCCCGGCCACTGGTAGGGCGTGGCGGCGCGCTCGGCCAGGCCGCGAAAGTCCAGCGCCCGGGTCACGCCCAGACCGGCCAGCGTGGCGAGGTCGGCCTCGGTCAGCCCGGCCAGGTGCTCAGCCCGGAACAGCCGGCGCCAGCGCAACGGCCGCCCGCCATCGCCGATGTAGCCACCGAGATCACGGAAGTTGCTGGCGCCTTGCAGGCGCAAGAGTCGGGCAGGGTGATTGGGCATGGGGGCATGGGGGGACTGTGTGGGGCGGCTGCTGGCCTCACGGCTCAGGTTGACGAGGTGCAGGATCATGCGGCCGGCTTGTGCAAATCACGGACCGGCCGGTACGGCTCGGTGTCAACCAATTGGTAGTGCCGCTCCTGTTTGACCCTCAGCTCACCGGCCTTCATCACCAGCTCGAACAAGGCCAAAGCCCCGCCATCGAGAAACTGCGCAGCCACCGGCCGGCACTTGAGATCAGGAAAGCGCTCGGCGCAAAACTGCAGGTCCTGCTGGGTCTGAACAATGCCGATCTGATCACTCCCGGCTTTGGCCTGCACAGGCACGATGAAGTGCAGCCCATCGACGTCAATGCCCACATAGAGCTCATCGATCTCGATCTGGGTGCGGCCATTTGCGGCTTTGGTGGAGGTGCGCAAATGGTTTTGCAGCGAGTAGCTTGTGATGCCCAGGAAAATGTCGATCAGTCGGTTGTAGCGCAGCTTGGCCAGCAGCGCCTGCTCGTCGCCCTGGGCATAGCGCAGCACGATTTCCGGCGTGGCATCGGGTATTTCGATCACAGCCAAAGCGGCCTGCGGCACGATGCGGCTGACGGGCGCCAACCGAAAGCGGTAGGTCGAGCCGCCTGAGAGCTCAATGGTCCACTCGCTTCCCGCCGGCGCGGTGGCACTGATGGCCTGCGGAAGGTCACGCCGAAATCGAAACGAGTAGATCAGGTCGCCAAGATTTTTCGGCAACGCGACGCCCAGGCTGCTCGCCTCCACCTCGATGTCGTTGCGATGAAACTCGACTTGTCGGGCGCCATCGCGCCAACGCCGCAGGAAGATGCGTTCGATGATGACGGCATACAGACGGCCCTTGCCGGCGGGCTTTGCGTCAACCATCGACTGCGCTCGGCTCAAGGTCAAGACTGGCTTGATCGCCCGAAGCGTCTGCCCCTTCGCCCGACCGGATGCGATTCGCTATCGGGCTGGCGGCCAACCCGAACCGGCGCACCGCGTCGGCCATGGTGTAGTTGAGCTCGGCCTCGTGGCCTGAGCTGACCAAGGCCGTGGGCTTGCTCGGTTGCCAGCCCATCGCCGCGATCAACTGTCCGGCAACGGCGCGACCGAGCAGCGGTGGGACCGAGTTGCCAATCTGCCGAAAGCCATGCCATTTGGTGGCGTGAAAGCGGAACCAATCGGGGTAGGAATGCAAGCGTGCCGCCTCGCGCACGGTGATGACGCGGTGCAGTCGCGGGTGAATCGGCCGCGGCGAGGTGAATGCGCCGCGCGCGCTGTCGGTGCCGGCGCGCAAGGTGTTGCACAGGCCCGCCGGATCGAGCCTGAGAAAGCGGCTGATGGGCTCGATCTTGCCGGGCTCGGTGGCCATGAAGCGTGAGCGCGACAAGTCGGTGTGTGCGGTGCGGGTGCTTGACGTCAGCAGGCGTCGATTCCAAAGGCGCGGATGCGAGAAGTCCATCGGGTCTTCGCGCTCGCAGCGCAGCCGGGCTGCGTAAGTCGAGCGCCGGCCAAGCTTGGCTTCCACATGGTCGCTGTGCAGCAGTTCATCGAAGAGATCGGCGTCGGGCAGATCAGCCAGCGCTTGCTCGACCGTCACCTTGGCGATGGCCAGGGGATAGCTCGGCAGCACCTGGCCTTTGCGCGCGGCGATGAGAAACAGGCGCTTGCGATCCTGCGGCACGCCATGATCGGCCGCGTTCAACACGCGATAGGGTTTGAGCACCTGATAGCCACTCGATTCAAGCGCTTCGATGAGCTCGTCCAGGAAGGCTTTGTGCGCGCCTTGGGTCAATCCGCGGACGTTCTCAAACACGGCGTACTTCGGTTGCAGTTCATGCACCAGGCGGCAGAAGTGGTGGACCAGGCTGTTGCGGGGATCGTCCAGCGCACGCTTGCCGATGGTCGAGAAGCCCTGGCAGGGCGCGCCGCCGCAGACCGCATCGATGTCGGCACCGCCCAGGCCCGCCAGCCGGCGCAACTCAGCGCCCGACAAGCCGACCACGCTGCGGCAAATGGCCTTGGACCGGGGAAAGTTGTGGTGATGCACCGCCGAATGGATGGGGTCGATCTCCACCGAGGCCGCGATGTCAAAGCCCGCCTGCTCAAAGCCCAGGCTCAAGCCGCCCGCACCAGCAAACAGGTCGATGGCCAAGGGCCGGCGAGAGGGGTTTTCAGCTGTCATGCGGGCTCCAGGGAAGGATTGTGCGGCCAGCCCATCGCGGCGCACCAATGCGTCGAATACTGTACAAAAATACATACCGTCTTGGCAAGCAACTGTCAACGCTTGAACGAACCGACCCCTCGCATCGCGGGATGCAGTCACTGCGCCTGCGGTGTCAGGTAGCGCGCCGCCGGCGCATCGGCCGCCCCTGCTGGGGCAGGGGGGGATTGTGTGGGGCGGTCGTTGCCTCGAATAGGCTGCGGCGAGATTGACAAGATCGCGCCTTTCCGCATGATCGAGCCATGCTCAGAGAGTGCGTACTGCTTTTCACCGATGCCGTTGACAGCACGCGCATCACCGAACAACTCGGTGATATAGCCGCTTCGGCGCTTTGGGCCGAACACGACCGCATCGCGCGCGGTCTGCTGCGCCGCTGGCAGGGGCGCGAGATCGACAAGAGCGACGGCTTCCTGCTGTTGTTCGAAGGTGTCGATGGCGCGGTGGGCTATGCCCTGGCGCTGCACCGCGCACTGGCTGCGCTGACGCCGCCCATCAGCAGCCGCGCCGGCATTCACATCGGACCCATGGTCACGCGCGAGAACAGTGCCGAGGACCTCAGGCTGGGCGCCAAGCCACTTGAACTCGACGGCGTCGGCAAGGCACTGGCTGCGCGCATCATGAATCTGGCGCGCGGCGGGCAGACGCTGTTGAGCGCCGCCGCGAACGCCGCTCTCGACACCAAGCCATGGCGATTGCAGTCGCACGGCCATTGGCGGATGAAGGGGCTGGCCGAGCCCGTCGAGCTTTTCGAAGCCGGTGACGGCGACGCGCCTTTCGCGCCGCCACCCGATTCGCCCAAGGCCTACCGCGTGCTCAAGAGCGACGGTGGCTGGAAACCGATGGCCCGATTGCGCCATGGATTGCCGGCCGAACGAGATGGCTTCGTCGGCCGCGGTGATGCGCTCAAGGCACTTGCCGCGCGATTCGACCACGGTGCACGGCTGGTGACGCTGCTCGGCATTGGCGGCATCGGCAAGACGCGCCTGGCCTTGCGTTATGCGCACGACTGGCTGGGCGACTACCCTGGCGGCGCGTGGTTCTGCGATCTGTCGTCGGCGCGCAGTGTTGATGGCATCGTGCACGCCATGGCGCAGGGCCTGGACGTGCCATTGGGCAAGGCCGATCCAGTGCAACAGCTCGGTGCGGCAATCGCCGGCCGTGGTGAGTGCCTGGTCATCCTCGACAACTTTGAGCAGGTCGTCAGGCATGCCGACGAGACGGTCGGGCAGTGGTTGGACCAGGCGCCGCAGGCCCGATTGCTGGCAACCAGCCGCGAGGTGATGGGGATCACTGGCGAAGAAAACTTTGTGCTCGCGCCGCTTGCGGGCGACGAAGCCGTGCACTTGTTCGAGCGGCGGGCCGCTGCGGCCGATGGCGGATGGTCGCCGAGCGGGCCAGAGCGTGCGGCGCTGCCGCAGCTCGTCAAGATGCTCGACTGTCTACCACTGGCCATTGAACTGGCCGCCGCGCGGATTCGAATCATGGGGCCGACATCCATGCTCGAACACATGGGAGAGAGGTTCAAGCTGCTGGCGTCGCGCGGCGGACGGCGTGATCGGCAAGCAACCCTGAGGGCCGCACTTGACTGGTCGTGGGACTTGCTTTCCGATGTCGAACAGCAAGCGCTGTTGCAACTCTCGGTGTTCGAAAGCGGCTTCACGCTCGAAGCCGCCGAGGCGGTGGTGGATCTGTCCAACATCGGCAATGCGCGATGGATCGGTGACGTGGTGCAAACACTGGTTGAAAAGAGCCTCGTCATCACCACCAAGACACGCCGCTTTCTATTTCTCAGAACGGTGTTGGACTACCTGATCGACCGTCGAGAGCCGCTCTCGGGGGACAGGCCCGCAGCACTGGTCGTCGACGCGATTGCCCGCCACTCGCACTACTTTGCGGGCATTGGCGAAAGTGACGCGGTGCGTGATGGTTGCGCCGACATCGACAACCTGATGCTGGCCTGCCTGCGGGCCTTGCCGAGCCACGTCGGCCTGGCGGTTCGGGTATTGCGAAACCTGTGGACGGCATTGCGCATGTCCGGGCCATTTCGGGCGATTGATCCGGCGTTGAAAGCGGTCGAGGCTGCAGGGCCGAGCGAGCCCTCGCACATTGCCGCCGTGGCCTGGGTGGCAGCGGGTGTGCTGCATCAGAACGGCAGCTTGAGCCTTGCACTGGAGCGGGGCCATGAGGGCCTGAAGCTCGAACTCGCAGACCTGCGCCCAAGGCCTGAGCTTGCGCGGATGCATCTGGTCGTAGCCGACATCCTGCGTTCACTCGGGCGGTTGCGCGAGTCAGGCGAACAGGCTCAACGCGCGCTTCAAACCGCACAGGCCTGCGGCGATCAATTGGGCATGCTGCAGGCGCTCAACAGCCTGGGCGCCTTGCACTATGCGGCGGGGCACAACGACCTGGCTCGCCAATGCTACGAGCAAGGCCTGCTGCTGGCGCGCCAAGCCGGGCATCAACAGTGGATAGGTGGCTTGCTCGGCAATTTGGCGTCCCTCAGTTACACCGAGGGCCATTGGCAAGAGTCTCTGCTCTACTACGAGGAGGCCTTGGCACTGGCCGAGGCAATCGGCGACCGCCAATGGGAAGGCAACAACCGCAGCAATTTTGCCTTGCTGCAACACGAACTGGGTCAGTCGCTGTCAGCCTTCGAGCAGCTCACGAAAGCACTGAGCATTGCCCGCGAGATTGGCCATGGTCGCCTGGAGAGGTTTGCCCTGTGCAATCTCGGCATCATCCACGCGGCCCTGAATCGGCAGCCAGAGGCCGTGCGGAGCTTCGAGGCCGCCATCGAGCTTTGCGCCCGCAATGCTGACCGTCATGCCGAGAACACGTTTCGCGGCTATCTCGCATTGACCTTGGCGCGCAATGGGCAGGCCAAACGAGCCGGCGTAGAACTTCAAGCCGCGCTTGCCAGCATGCGCGAGATGGACGACCCACCGGCCACGCTGTTGCTGTTGTCTCAAGGCGCGCTGGTTGCCGCGCTGCTGGCCCAGACTAGCTGGGCGCAAGCCTGCCTGGACGACGCCGAGCGGCTACAGGTGGCGTCCCAGATCGGCCACAACGCTGAGTGCGATCAGCTTTGCGCCGAAGCAAGGTCGGTGTTGGCCCAGGGGTGAGGCTGACATCAATTGGTGTTGACGATGATCGGGTCTTTGAACGAGCAGAATTTGTTGTTCTTGACGTTGTAGACGGTGGGTACATGGCTGAGTCCGCAGGCACTGTCGGGGCCAGCCTGCCACTTGAACTTCGACTTGCTGCCGTCATGGCCTGGGTCGTAGAACTCAACCTTGCCGGAGGCCCCGGCCAAAGGGATGTTGATGCCCACATTGGCATCGAAGGCATAGGCTGTGGTGGGTTCTTTGTTGACCGTCAATTGCCACCGCACGACCGGCAGAGATGAACTGCCGCCCGATGCATTGCCCCTGCGAACGCAGACAACGCAGTAAGGCAGTGCCGCCTCACACTCGTCACCCACGGCTGTGACGGGGACGTCGATGGTGCAGGGCTCTTTCTCGGTGCATTGCAGCACTCGCTTGGCCAGCGCCGGGTCTGCAGCAAAGGTCCGCAGGCCACTGAGGCGTGCCGCAACCTCGGCAGGGCAATTGCATTCGGGCGGGTGTTGGCTGCAGCCGCCAATCATCAAGGTGGCCACCATCAGCATGAGCAGCTTGGACATGGTCGGCCTCACTTGTCGGTGTTGACGATGATGGCCACCGGCGCGACCGTGCAATGCTGGGGGTTGCCCTTTGGAAACACCCTTGCCGAATGCGACAAATGCGGCGCCATCGTGGCATCGGGCCCGGTGGTCCAGGTGAACTTGTCTCGATTCGGCCATGCCAACTTGGGCGCTATGAAATACTCCTTTGCGCCCACGGACGGATTGACGATGCCGATTCCACTGCTGCTGAAATCGTAGCTGTTGCTGTGGTCAGTGGTGGTCAGCGTCCAGGTCATCAAAAGCGCCGGGCCTGCCACCTGCCGGCGAACGCAAAGCAAGCGATAGGGCAGCACCGCACTGCAACTCGGGCCGTCCTTGGTGATGACGACGGCATTGCTGCAACCCGCCGGGTTGTCTGACGAACATTCAACGATGTCCGGCCCCGAACAGCGGGCGTCAATGCAGCATTCAGCCGGAAGCGGCCTTGCCTGTGCGCCAGCCTGCGCAGCGATCACCGTCAGGCCCAATGCCAGTATGAATCTGTGCACGCCATGCTCCCTGGTTGAACCGGCTGCGGCGAATGACTTTGCAGACTTCGACGCGAAGAGGCTTTGAGTGAGCAAGGCTATTTGCGCAGCTAGACCCTGTCAATAGAGATCGCTGAGCTGTCGTCCATTGCCTGTAGGAGGGCCAACCGTGCAGTGCCGACCCTGGGCGTCACCGTCGATTGGGTTCTACTTCGCTCCCGCCCACCCCCACACCCGCCATGCCCCGCCGATCCCCCTGGCTCCGCCCACTGCACCTCAAACCCCAGCAACAGGTCTACAGCGCCTTCTTTCTCTACGCGATGGCGATGGGCGGCATCTTCCCGCGGGTGGGGGATATCCAGCAGGCGCTGGGCATCACCGAGCGGGTGCTGGGCCTGGCGCTGATCGGCACCGCCAGCGGCACCATGGTGTCGCTCACGCTGGCCAGCCGCTGGCTGGACCGCTGGGGCCATGGCCAGGTGCTGCGCTGGGGCCTGCCGCTGCTGGCGCTGGCCTTTGCGGGCGCCAGTTGGGCGACCGGGCCGCTGGCGCTGTATCTGCTGCTGGTGCCGGCCGGCCTGGTGATCGGCGCGGTGGAGATCGTCGTCAACCTGGAGGCCGATCGGGTCGAGCACCAGCTGGGCCAGCGCATCATGAGCCGGGCCCATGCCTGCTGGAGCATCGGTTTTTTCAGCGCCGGGCTGCTGGGCGCGGGCGCGGCGCAGTGGGGGCTGTCGGTGCAGGCCCAACTGGCCGCCATGGTGTTGTTGGTGGCAGGGGCCAGCACCTTGCTGCTGCGCGGTTTTGCGCCGGCCCGGCACCGGCCCGACAGCCATGCCGGCGCCGCCCCGCACTGGGCCCGCCCCACCCGCCACACCGGCCTGCTGCTGCTGGCCACGCTGGGCGCGATGGTGCTGGAGGGCGCCGCCATCGACTGGTCGGCCATCTACATGCGCGATGTCTTTGCCGCCCCGCCGTTTGCGGCCGGCGCGGCGGTGGCGCTGGGCGCGCTGGCCCAGGCCGCCGCGCGCTGGGTGGCCGATGGATTTGTGGCCCGCCACGGCCCGCTGCGGGTGGCGCGCTGCCTGCAAACCCTGCTGGGCCTGGGCGCCGCGCTGGTGCTGCTGGCGCCGCACCCGGCACTGGCCCTGCTAGGCATTGCCCTGATGGGAGTGGGCAGCAGTGCGATCTTCCCGCTGGCGATGTCGGCCGCTGCCCAGGCCACCGACCGCCCGGCGGCGCTGAACGTGGCGGCGCTGGCGCAGACTGCCTTCATCGCCTTCTTGCTGGGGCCGCCGCTGCTGGGCTGGGTGGCCACCGCCTTCGGCATCCGCTGGTCATTCGGCGTCGGCCTGCCGCTGGTACTTGTGGGCTGGTGGGCGGCGCGGGCGCTGGCGCCATCACCCCCAAGGCCGCACTGACGCTACTCCGGCGTCATCCCGGCATCGCGGAAGGCCCGGCCCCAGGCGATCAACTGCTCGGCCAGAATGCCGGCCATCTCGTCGGGGCTGGGCCCGGCCAGCTCGAAGCCCAGCGCGCTGATGCGCTCGCGCACGTCGGGGCGGGCCATCGCGGCGTTGAGCTCGCGGCTCATGCGCTGGGCGATCTCGGGTGGCAGCCGGGCCGGCCCGAACAGCGCGGCCCCGTCCGGGCTCATCCCCCTGCCCGGGGGAGGGAGCATGGCAACGGCCTGGTTTCTCCGCGAACGCCGCGCACCGACACGGGCATGGGATGCTCTAACGCTCTCAGACCCGCTCCGCCAGCGATTGCAGGCCCTGGGCATTGGCCGCGCACAGCGCCCGGAAGCCCGCGCTGATGCGTGTGTCCCGCGCCGCGCTGGCCCAGAAGCTGATCGCCGCCTCGCAGGCCAGCAGCCACGCGGCGCGCTGCGGCGGTAGTGGCGCCGGGGGGTCGAAGCTGCGCGGCGGCACCTCGCCCCCGGGCAGGGGTGCGTAGCGCATCGGCAGCATGTCGTAGGCCGGTGCCAGTTGCAGCGCTGGCGCCGGGGCCGCAGCGCCGGCCGGCGCCACCGGCTGCAAGCTCAGGTTGCCGGTGTGCATGTCGCTGTTGGCGATCAGGCGACCAAACCACACCAGGTGATCGATGCGCGGCAGCTCGTCGGCGCCCAGCCAGCCGGCAGCGTGCAGGCGGGCTGCCAGGTGGGCCCAGTCGGTCGAGCCGTCACCCAGCAGCGCGGCGGCTGCGGTGGTCATGCTGAGCAGGGCGCTGCGCCCGAACAGGCCGTGGCGGTCAAAGCGCTCAAGCTCCAGAAAAGTGCGCCCGCTGTGCTGGACGATGCGGCTGCGGGCGCTTCGCAGGCCGGGCAGGGTGGCAACACTTGCCAGCGCCAGATGCTCACAGACCAGCAAATCAGACCAGCGCTGCACCGCCGGCGAGCCGTCGGCGCCCGAGAACTTGACCAGCACATGCGGGGTGTCGCTGCCGGCCAGCTCGCGCAGCGCCGGGAACTTGGGGAACTCACCCGCCGCGCTCGACCCCGCCACCCCCGCCGCGATGGCTTGTTCGGCCAGGCCCGCATAGGCGCTGCCCAGCGCGCCCGCCGCCACGGGCAGCAGGGCCGGCGGCGGCGCCAGCTTGCGGGCCTGCCACTGCAAGAAGGCCGGGTTGCCCAGGATCAGGTTGCCGCTGACATCACTGCCCGCGCGGCTGAGCACCTGCACCAGATCGTCATCACCCCAGGCCTCGGGGCTGGGCGCCACGCCCAGGGCCAGGTGCTCAGCGCGTGCCAGTTGGCGGCCCAGATAGCCCTGCGGGCGCATGTCATACAGCGGATAGGGCAGGCCCGCCCACCAGCCGTCGCGGGATTCAGCCGGTACCGGCCAGGCGCTGCCGGTCAGATCCAGGCAACTGCCTTCCGGATGCACCAGCGCTAGCTGCGCGATCTGATCGGCCCGGCCCAGCGCGTCGATCCGGTACAGCGGCAGCGCGGCCAGATCGCCGCGCAAGGGGCGGCGCAGCGCATGGCGGGTGCGCCGGGCCTTGCCGGTGGTGACCAGCGCATCGCCCATCGCTTGCAGTAGGCGGTGCAGGGTGGGCACGCTGACCCCGGCCTGCGCCGCCAGCTCGGCCGTGCTGGCGGCGGCGCGGCGCCTCAACAGGCTGGCCAGCTGGTCACGGGCGGCTTGGTTGCGCGGGCGCATGCATCATTATGAGAAGATTCTTGAAGAGATATTTCAAGAAATCTCCCAGGATAACTGCCAGAAGGCGCCGGAGTTATGAGGAGATTCCAGCGGACAGCCATGGTCAGCAGCGGTCACGCCCTGGGTGTTGGATGGGGTGCGTCAGCGTTCGGCAGCGTTGGCGCCTGGTAGCCCAGCCGGGCCGAGACGGCGGCGGCGGCGTCGCGCATCACGCCGGCCAGCGCGCCGTCCCAGTGGCTGTCGAGTGCGGCCGACGGGCCGATCACGGTGAGCGCCAGCACGATCTGGCCGCTGTGGTCGAACACCGGTGAGGCCAGCGCGCTCACACCCGCCACCACGCTGCCATCGGCGCGGCCCAGGCCCTGCTGGCGCACCTGTGCCAGGGTGGCCTTGGTGAATGTCGACCAGGCCGGCAGGCCGGCGGTGCGGCGTTCGGCCTCGTAGATCGGCCGCACCGTCGCCTCGGGCAGGTAGGCGGCATAGAGCTGGCCGGATGCGGTGCCGGTGATCGAGAACACCGTGCCTTGGCGCATGTTGACGTGCACGGCGGCGGGTGACTCCGCCAGCCGCACGATGGTCGGGCCATGGGTGCCCCACACCGCCAGCGCCACGGTGTGGCCGGTCTGCTGGGCCAGGCTCTCGATCACCGGGGTGGCCAGGCGCACCGGGTCGGCCTGTTGCAGGCTCATCAGGCCGAGCTGGAGTGCCAGCGGCCCCAGGCCGTAGCGGCCATGGGTGCGGTCTTGCTCGACCAGGCCGATCTTGCCCAGGCTCACCAGGTAGGGATGGGCCTTGGCCGCGGCCATGCCGGCCGCCGCTGCCAGGTCCTTGAGCGCCATCGGCCGGCCCTGGTGGGCCAGCGCATGCAGCAGCAAGCCGCCCACCTCGATGCTCTGGATGCCGCGCTGGGGGATGTCGGGTTTGGGCCCTGGATGGGGGTCGGTGTGGCTCACTGGGCGGCGCTGCATCGGCGGTTGGGGCCGCCGATTGTCAGTCCACCGCCTGCCCGCCCAGCGGCCGGCGGCCGGCGCGTCACGCCGGCCTGCCAAGCCTCTCAGCGCAGCACCAGCACCGGCAGCGTGCTGTGCGCCAGCACCTTCTGGGTTTGGCTGCCCAGCAGCAGGCCCTTGATCGCACTGCGGCCATGTGAGCACATCACGATCAGGTCGCAGCCCCGGGCCTTGGCGACACGGATGATGGCCTCGGACGGGTGCTCGTCGGTTTCGATCCGGGTGTCGCAGGCCAGGCCCAACTCCTTGGCCGCATTCTCGATCGGCTTGAGGTAACGCTCGGCGCGCTCCTGCGCCTGTGCCAGATAGGTGAGGTTGGTGTGTTCGACCATCTCGACGTCGTAGGCAAAGACGTGGAAGGGCTGGATCACATGCAGCGCCGTCACGGCAGCGCCGCTGGCCTTGGCCAAGCCCAGGGCCTGCCGGATGGCGCTTTCGGACGCCGAGGAACCGTCGGTCGGAAGAAGCAGGTGCTTGAACATTGTTTTTGCCTTCGCAAGGGTTGCAGACACCGATACCCGGCCCCAAGGCCGCGCGGCACAGGGCGCCCGCTACTTGGACCTGTTTGCTCGCCACGGGTTCAAGATCTGAGGCGGTCACGCAGTACCAGCCAATCGCGCAAAATCGGGCTTGTCCAATCCGGCCTGCCCGAACCATGCCCACACCCCTGTTTCACCTGGCCTTCCCCGTGCGCGACATCGCCGAGGCGCGCAACTTCTATGGCGGCCTGCTGGGCTGCCCCGAGGGCCGCAGCAGCCCGGCCTGGGTCGATTTCGATTTCTACGGCCACCAGGTGGTGGCCCACCTGGCGCCCGAGGAGTGCCGGCTGGCGCCCACCGGTGAAGTCGACGGCGACGCCGTGCCGGTGCGCCATTTCGGCGCCATCCTGGGCATGGACGCCTGGCATGCGCTGGCGGCCCGGCTGCAGGCCGCCGGCACCCGTTTCATCATCGACCCGCATGTGCGCTTCCAGGGCGAGGTGGGCGAGCAGGCGACGATGTTCTTCCTCGACCCGTCGGGCAATGCGCTGGAGTTCAAGTCCTTTGCCGACATGAGCCAGGTGTTTGCCAAGTAAGTCGGCCGTCCACCGCCGCACGATCATGAGAGTCTGCATCTACGGGGTGGGCGCCATCGGCGGCTTCATCGGTACCCGGCTGGCTCTGGCAGGCGCCTGCCAGGTCAGTGCGGTGGCGCGCGGTGCCACGTTGGCGGCCCTGCAGCAGCACGGCCTGCGCCTGCGCCAGGGCACTGCGCTGCTGGCCGCGCCGGTGCGGGCCAGCGCTGACCCGGCCGCACTTGGCCCGCAGGACCTGGTGGTGATTGCCGTCAAGGGCCAGTCGCTGGGCGCGGTGGCCGCGGCCATCGCGCCATTGCTCGGCCCGAAAACCCTGGTCATGCCGGCGATGAACGGCGTGCCCTGGTGGATGGGTGCGGGCACCCCGGCGCTGGGCGATGCGCCGCTGCACAGCGTCGACCCGGGCGGTGCCATCGCTGCGGCCATTCCCCTGGCCCAGGTGATCGGCTGTGTGGTGCATGCCAGCACCTTCACGGCCGAGCCCGGCCTGGTCGAGCACAAGATGGGCCAGGGCCTGATCATCGGCGAGCCCGCCGGTGGCGTCAGCGCCCGGGTGCAGGCCCTGGCCGCGCTGTTGCAGGCGGCCGGTTTCGAAGCCACCGCATCCACCGATGTGCGCAGGGACATTTGGTACAAGCTGTGGGGCAAT